>JAITVX010000154.1 GCA_031285575.1 Bacteroidales bacterium | reverse complement strand
GATACTCTTCCTTACAAATAGTGCTTCGGGTGCTACGGCTCAGCTTACATATCTCCAACGGCATGCTGTCCACAATATAATACGTCTTGCAGGGGATGATTGCTGCAGATAGCTTTTTGCGAAGCTGTTCTCTATGGTAGAATAAACCCCGTTTTCTGCAGTTGTAAACGCTGCGCTCTATCCTATCATTCAAATCAGAGGGAAGCATTATAAAATGCTGATACTCAAGATTAATACCCATGCATTTCGATGTTAAATCTACCGCAATCAGCTCAATGCCGGATAGCTTGGGTTGGCGTATTTGATGTAGAAAGTTCACTTTCTTCTCTATTTGTTGGATGGTCTCCAAGGTTTTTCCGCTTTTTATGCACTATGGGTTGATATATATACAAAATTACTAATTCCAATGCAAATATGGAAAAATATGTTAACAGCAGGCACTGCAGGAGGAACAGGTTAGGAAAAAATACCTTTAGCCGAGCAGGCTGTTTTTTGTATGGAAAAAGAACGCTTTCAAGTGCAGAAAAACGGCTTTTCGATGCAGAAAGAGTTCTTTGCAAATGACAAATTACTTCCCGCTTCGAGCCTCGCACAATGATGAAAAAATAGAGTGCAGTTATTGCAATGACGATACATTTGTTTATAAGGTTCAAGAGAAAGGAAAAATGTATTTTGTGCGTTTGCCATGAAGCAAAATTATTTTAAATGGCAAAGTTCGGCATATTTTATACATTTGCAACTTTATTAAAGTTGAACATTCAACTGTTGATTCACATGAATATTAGACCTGAATTTAAATACAGCGACTTCACTGCATTTTCGAGCGCCCAGGCAAAGGAAAGCGCGTTGCCGCCTGCATGGATAACACCGGAAATGATACCCGTAAAAGGAATGTACGTTAAAGACGATACCGCCGGATTTGAACATCTCGACTATGCCGCGGGTATTCCGCCGTTTCTGCGCGGGCCGTATCCGGGAATGTATGCCATGAAGCCGTGGACAATAAGGCAGTATGCAGGCTTTTCGACAGCCGAAGAGTCGAATGCCTTTTACAGGCGCAACCTGGCCGCAGGGCAAATGGGCCTGTCGGTAGCCTTCGACCTGGCCACCCACAGGGGATATGACTCGGACCATGAACGTGTTGCCGGCGATGTAGGCAAGGCAGGAGTGGCTATCGACTCCATTTTCGACATGAAGATGCTGTTCGACCAGATTCCGCTCAATAAAATGTCGGTTTCGATGACAATGAACGGAGCGGTTCTGCCCGTAATGGCGTTTTATATTGTTGCCGCACTCGAACAGGGAGCAAAACACGAAGAACTTTCGGGAACAATACAGAACGATATACTGAAGGAATTCATGGTAAGGAACACCTATATATATCCGCCCGATTTTTCGATGAGGATAATATCAGACATTTTCAGATACACCTCCGACAAAATGCCCAAGTTCAACTCCATAAGCATATCGGGTTATCACATGCAGGAAGCCGGCGCCACCTGCGACATCGAACTTGCATATACCCTTGCCGACGGCCTCGAATACCTGCGTACCGGCGTCAACTCAGGCCTCGATATCGACGCATTTGCCCCGCGGCTTTCGTTTTTCTGGGCTATAGGGATGAACCACTTTATGGAAATTGCCAAGCTGAGGGCTGCAAGGCTGCTGTGGGCTAAAATAGTAAGCCGCTTCAATCCCAAAAACCCCAAATCGCTTGCCCTCAGAACTCACTCCCAAACATCGGGATGGAGCCTCACAGAGCAGGATCCGTTCAACAACGTTGGCCGCACATGCATCGAGGCTATGGCCGCAGCGCTTGGGCATACGCAAAGCCTTCACACAAATGCGCTCGACGAAGCAATAGCGCTCCCGACCGACTTTTCGGCGCGTATTGCCCGCAACACCCAGATTTACCTTCAGGACGAAACAAACATCTGCAAAGTTGCCGACCCGTGGGGCGGGTCGTACTATGTAGAATCGCTTACACACGAAATTGCGCACAGGGCATGGCAGCACATTGAAGAAGTTGAAAAACACGGAGGCATGGCAAAAGCGGTTGCATCGGGAATCCCCAAAATGCGTATAGAGGAGGCAGCGGCAAGGGCGCAGGCAAAAATTGATTCGGGCGTTCAGACCATAGTAGGCACAAACAGATATAAACTTAAAAAGGAAGACCCTATTGAAACACTTGAGGTTGACAACACCGCCGTGCGCGAAACACAGATAAAAAGGCTTGCGCAGCTGAAAGCGGAAAGGAATGAGCAGGAATGCCGCGCTGCCCTCGACGCCATTACCGAATGCGTACGGACAGGCTCGGGTAACCTTCTCGAACTTGCCGTTAACGCCGCCTCAAAACGCGCCAGCCTGGGCGAAATTTCGTATGCATGTGAAAAAATTGCAGGAAGATATAAAGCAGTGATAAGAACAATTTCAGGCGTATATTCATCGGAATACAAAACAGACGATGATTACCGCGAAGCCAGGGTATTAGTGTCGGAATTTGCCGGCCGTGAAGGCAGGCAGCCCAGAATTATGATAGCAAAAATGGGGCAGGACGGCCACGACCGCGGAGCAAAGGTTGTAGCTACCGGATACGCCGACATGGGGTTCGACGTCGATATGGGGCCTCTGTTCCAGACCCCCGCCGAGGCGGCAAAACAGGCAGTGGAAAACGACGTTCATATTCTTGGCGTGTCGAGCCTAGCGGCCGGACACAAAACACTCGTTCCGCAGGTAATTGAAGAACTGAAAAAGCTTGGCCGCGACGACATTCTTGTTATTGCCGGCGGGGTAATACCTCCGCACGACTACGGGTTTCTGTACGACGCCGGAGTTGCAGCCATCTTCGGGCCAGGAACATCGGTAGCCAGGGCCGCCAGGGATATTCTCAAAATACTTGTACTGTCGCAGGAGTAAAACACTGTTCGTCACTGTTCTTACCTCTGTTCGTCAAAAAAACGGCATGTACTGTTGCAGGTGTCATTCTTCTGTTTATATTTGCACTCATACATATAATTATATGTACCGCAACGCAAACAACAACACCGCAACCGTAGAGCCGCAATGCATTGCGGTTCTACAGAATATGCTTAGCGTTACCCCCCCCCATTGGTTATCAGCAATTTGCAATACTGCCCCGGCAGCTGTCGGCATGCTTTCACAAAGTTGGGAAACCCTCAAAACAGCTGTCGGCATGCTTTCACAAAGTTGGGACGCCTTTTGCGCAAAAATTTCTATTCAATAATATTTATTAAAAAACCTTACAGCTATGAAAATTATTAAACTTTACCTCCACAGCCTGCGCAACATGCGCCATTTCCAGTTCTT
>JAITVX010000150.1 GCA_031285575.1 Bacteroidales bacterium | reverse complement strand
ACTAAAAAGGCGTTAACTGTCTATTACGCCTGAGCCGATAACCTCGTCGTTGCTGTACCATGCGGCAAACTGGCCGGGGGCAATTCCTCGCTGCAATTCGTCGAAGATGATGAACATGCCCTCCTTTCTCCTGAACAGGCGGGCTTTCTGAAGTGGCTGCCTGTATCTGATTCTTACCATGAAGTCATGCGATTCGCCTTCGCCGAGCTCCATGTCGCGTCTTATCCAGTGTATTTCACCGGGCTTTATCAGCAGGCCTTTCCTGTTAAGGCCCGGATGCGAATGCCCTTCGCCTGTATAAATTATATTTCTCACGGTGTCGGTGGCTATAACAAACAGCGGCTCGGCATATCCGCCTATGTTCATACCCTTCCTCTGGCCAACGGTATAGAAGTGGGCGCCATTATGCTCGCCTATCACCTTTCCCGACTCGGGCGCGTAAACATAAGGCGAAGCAAGCAGGGCAAGCATGCCGGTCGATGCATCTGAAGGAGGCAGCCCGCCGGCAATTTCGGGAAAAACAGTTCGGTCGGTTATTTCTATTATTTTTCCTCTTCTGGCATCCATTTTCTGCTGCAGGAAGGTTGGCAGATGTATTTTCCCTATAAAGCATATACCCTGCGAATCTTTGCGCTGCGCTGTCGGGAGGCCAAGCTCGTGAGCCATTGCCCTTACCTCGGGTTTTGTATAGCCGCCAAGCGGGAACAGAGCGTTTGAAAGCTGTTCCTGGCTAAGCTGGCAAAGGAAATAGCTCTGGTCTTTGTTGCCGTCGATGCCTGCAAGCAGCCTGTTGACGGGTGTATTGTTTATGCTGACGGTTTCTCTGCGGCAATAATGGCCGGTTGCCACCCAGTCGCCGCCAAGCCTGCGGGCTTCCGCTGCAAACGACTGAAACTTTATTTCGCGGTTGCAAAGCACGTCGGGGTTTGGAGTGCGGCCCTTTTCATATTCCGAAAACATGTAATCGACAACATTCTGCCGGTAATCGGCGCTCAAATCTACAAAATGGAACGGTATGCCTGTTTTTTTTGCGGTCATTTCGGCAAACATCACATCGTCTTCCGCATGGCATTCGCCCTGCAGCAGCCCGGCAGTATCGTGCCAGTTCTGCATAAACAGCCCGGCAACATCGTATCCCTGCTCTTTCAGCAGCCAGGCGGCAACGCTCGAATCAACACCTCCCGACAGTCCGACTATAACCCTTTTTTTCACAGCGCAAATGTACATGAAATATCCCAATTACACATCATGCCTCCACTGGATGTATTGACGTATCCGGGCAATCTATTGGCGCACCATGCCCGGATTGACTGCGTCGAGCTCGCCGGAGGCTCGGTTGCTTCACTATGTTCGCGAGGTATATGGTTTTTACAAGTACTTGGGCATACTTGCACAATCATGTGCAACATTCGCCACGGGCTTCGACACACTTGCACAACCTTGTGCAACCTTCATCATGGGCTTCGGCACACTTGCACAATGCTGTGCAACCTTCGCCATGGGCTTCGACATACTTGCACAACGCTGTGCAACCTTCACCAACGGCTTCGGCATACCTGCACAGACATGTGCAGCTTTAACCACAGGCCCGGGCGCACTTGCACAGCCATGTGCAACCGCATACGGTAACATACTTCTTCGTCGTTCCTTCTCGATGACGAAAAAACAACTCATAATTCATAATTGTTTTATACATTTGCGGCTGTTCAGTTATCAGCCATAAACATAATTATGAAAAAATATATAATAAGCGGCATACAGCAAATAGGTATAGGCGTTGTCAACCTGCAGGAAGCCTGTAAATGGTACAATGTAAACTTTGGAATGGATTGCCGTATTTTTGAAGACGATTCCGATGCCAAACTCATGCTTCCATATACAGGAGGAGAGCCGCGCAGGAAACATGCCGTGCTTGACATTAACCTGCAAAGCGGCGGCGGTTTTGAAGTGTGGCAGCATACGGGAAGGCAGCCTGTGCCGAAACAGGAACCGGTGCAGATAGGCGACCTGGGTATAATGGCCTGTAAAATTAAAGCCAGAAACGTCAGAGAAACATTCGATTCTTTCAGGGCAAAAGGGCTGGCAACAGGCTCGTCGCTGTCGGCTGCCCCCGATGGAAATGAAACTTTTTTTATGACCGACCCCTACGGGAATATTTTCCAGATTGTAAAGGCAAACGACTGGTTCAGGAACGAAAACAAACCAACCGGCGGAACATACGGAGCGGTAATAGGAGTTTCCGACATTGAAAAATCGAAAGTGGTTTACTCTGAAATACTGGGTTACGACAGTGTTGTATATGACGCTACCGGCGTGTTTGCCGACCTTGCCGGCCTGCCCGGAGGCCATAAGGAATGCCGCAGAACCCTGCTGAGGCGTTCGGAACCATTTGCAGGCCCTTTCAGCAAAGTATTCGGGAACAGCGAAATTGAACTGATATCGTCGGAAACGCCCGGCGCCAGGATATTTGAAAACAGGTTGTGGGGCGACCCCGGGTTTATACATCTTTGTTTCGACATAAACGGCATGGATGAAATAAAGAGCTACTGCGAAGCAAAAGGATATCCGTTTACGGTTGACAGCAAGCACAGCCACGAAGGAAACAGTTTCGACATGGGCGAAGCAGCAGGCCATTTCTCATACATAGCCGACCCCGACGGGGTGCTGATAGAGTTTGTTGAAACGCACAAAATACCTGTTTTAAAGAAACTCGGCATCTATATCGACCTCCGTAAAAGAGACCCGAAGAAAGCGCTGCCCGACTGGATGCTCGGTGTGTTGAGGTTTTCGAGGGTAAAACCGTAATGACGAACAGGGTACAGGATACCCCAATATCAGATTAACCCGCTTCTTCGCAGCAGGGGTTCTACAGAAGGTTTTTTACCTCTGAAACGGATATACAGCGTCATCGGTTCTTCGGATGCTCCCTTTTCAAGTATGTTCGTGCGGAAGGAAGCAAATGTTTCCGTGTCAAATATTCCTTTTCCGGAAAGATATTCGAAGGCATCGGCATCGAGTACTTCCGCCCATTTGTATCCGTAGTAGCCGGCTGCATACCCTCCGCCAAAGATATGCGAAAACGAACAGCTTGTGTTAGTGCCGTAAACTTCGGGAAAAAGTTCGGTTTCTTTCATGGCCGCACGTTCAAACTGCGTTATGCCGATACCGTCTGCAGATGCAAGGGTGTGCCACTGCATGTCGAGAAAACTAAAGCCGAGCTGCCTGTACATTGCATACCCTTCATTGAACACTGCTGCTTCTTTTATCTTTTTAATGTATGCAGCAGGCAGTTTTTCGCCTGTCTGGTAGTGCACAGCCCATGTCTGAAGCCATTTTTCTTCAAAAGCGTAGTTTTCCATCAGCTGCGAGGGCAGCTCTACAAAATCGCGGGCTACGTTTGTTCCCGACAGGCTTTCGTAGCGGCATTTTGCAAACATTCCGTGAAGAGCATGGCCAAATTCGTGCAGAAATGTTGTTACTTCGCCATGCGACAGCAGCGAGGGTTTGGTTCCGGTTGGGCGCGTGAAATTTGCACATATTGAAATAAATGGCCTGACGTCGGTGCCGTGCTTAACTTTCTGGTCGCGGTAAGTTGTCATCCATGCGCCGCCGCTTTTTCCCGGCCGCGGGTGATAATCGAGATAGAGAAGCGCCAGAAATGCACCGTTGTTATCATAAACTTCATATGCCTTTACTTCGTGATGATATACGGGTACCGTACTGTTTGGGCGGAACGTAATGCCAAACAGTGTGCCGGCGAGGTTAAATATTGCTTTCTGAACGTCGTCGAGCCTGAACCAGGGGCGGAGCGTTTCGTCATCAATGTCGTAAAGCGATTTCCTGAGTTTTTCGGAGTAATATGGCCAGTCCCAGCGTTGAACATCTTCATTATGGCCAAGTTTCCGTGCATGCAGCGTTACGTTACTGAAGTCGCGCTGTGCGCCGGCTTCCGACGAGTGCCGCAAATTGCTGAGAAACATGTTTACTTCTTCGGGCGAGCCAGCCATACGGTCGCCAAGAACCATCGCGGCGTAGTTTTTAAAGCCAAGCAGTTGTGAAAGTTCTATGCGTAGGTTTATAATCTTAATTACAGTATCGCTGTTGTCGGACGTGTTTCCACGGAAACACCGTGACGAATATGCTCTGAACATTTTTTCGCGGAGTTCTCTTTTTTCCGAGAACTGCATGAACGGAACGTAGCTTGGCGCATGCAATGTGAAAATCCATCCGCCGGTATTTCTCGACTTCGCTTCGGCAGCCGCCGTTTCTACAAGTGTTTCGGGCAGCCCCTCGAGCAGTTCGCTGTCGGTAATATGAAGATTCCAGGCGTTTGTTTCTTCCAGAAGGTTTTCGTCAAACTTCAGGGTAAGTATCGACAGCTTTTCGGTTATCTGCATAAACCTGTTTTTTTTCTCATTGTCGAGCCCCGCGCCTCCCATGATAAAGTTTTTGTATTTTTTCTCAACCAGCGCTATCTGTTCGTTGTCGAGACCAAGCGAATTACGGTTTTCAAATACATGTTTAACGCGCTCGAAGAGCTTGGCGTTTAGCGTAATGCTGTTTGAAAACCGCGTAAGTTCCGGCGATGCTTCCTGCGCGGCAAGCTGCAGCTCGCGCGATGTTTCGGCGCTGTTGAGGTTGAACAGAATTGCCGTAATTCTGCCCAGAAGTTCGCCCGACTGCTCAAGAGCAGCAATTGTGTTATCGAATGTGGGCGAATCGTTGTTCCCGGCAATAAGCGCTGTTTCGTTTTCGGCTTCTTTAATTGCCATGCCAATGGCCTGTTTGAAATGCAACGGCTCGATAAGGTTGAACGGTGGCGCATTGAATGGTGTATTCCACCGGACCAAAAGAGGATTTGTTTGATTTGTCATTGTAATATTTTGTAAGTAATGGTTGTTCCCGAAAATTTCATAATGCACACAGGTTGACCGGGTGCAAAGGTAATAGTTTTTCATGGCAAACAGCATCAAAAATACAGATAGAAGACTTTCAAATTGGTTCATGCTTTTAATTTTATATACAAAATTATTTATGCCAATTACAAAACGGCGCAAACGAACAAGTAGTTATTTCTTTGGCTTCAGATACTGCGATTCCTCAACGTAAGCGTTTAATATTGATTTCTTCGTTTCGATACACCATACGTAATCGTCCTGCAATTTGTCGTAATCGTAATTCTTAAAACCTCCTATTTTTTAAAAATTCAGCAGCCTGCTGTAATAACTGCCTTTAAACTCAAAATTTATGTTGCGTACTCTGCCGCTTATATGCTTTACGAGACACTCAATGTTTTCAAGCGGTGAATTGTTCAATAACAAGGTTCAGTGCTAAATTAATCGGCACGGTAGTCATTGCCGCAATAATCAGTGTAAAAAAGCATTCATCTGCCAAAACCATACTCCCCCCTGCCTCTTATTTATAAAGTCCTTTTTTGTAAACATGCACATACAAAAGAGGTGTAACAATCAAAAGAGCCAGTATCAGTTCTGCAACTGAATAATTCTTGACGCACTTTTTCTCTACTATTTAAAATAAAAGTCTAACAAAAAAGCAATTCACAGCCAATCGAGGCCAAACGACTTATAATGTGTGGATAATGTTCTTTGTTTGGCTTTTCTTTCAGACATCCAAAGCCACCGATAGACAAAGATAAGACAAAGTTTGATTACCATATCATTACCAACCGTGAAAAATGCAAATTGACTGTAAGGCATTATCTGTCTGCTTCTTGCGTTATCCGGCATAACCTCTTGTAGCTCAAAGTAAACTATTTTTGTAACGTTTAAACTTTGAGCAAATGCAAAGTACTTTTAAGATTTTATTCTACCTGAAGCGTAATGCTTCCAAGCCTGACGGTACAGTTCCTTTGATGGGAAGAATCATTGTGGATGGAACTATCTCACAATTCAGTTATAAGATGAATGTAGCTCCCAATCTTTGGGATACCAAAGCAGGCAGACTGACAGGCAAAAATCAGTCGGCATTAAAGTTCGCTCTCGCCTTTCGGCATCAAGATGGTGGACAGGCTGACGGGAAAGCCCCTGCACTTGGATATTTCCGACTTGCCGATGAAAAAGGGAATCATCACGAACCGCAACAAGTTCATACTTGGACCATCGGGGAGCGGGAAATCCTTTTTCACCAACCACATGGTACGGCAGTATCCCAATGCAGCACATATCCTGATAAGCGGCGGTGCGGGCAAAGTGATTTTCCCCGAAACCATAAAGGATTGTATCGTGATTCCGCAAAGCGCCACCTTCGAAATGCAGGACAAGATATTTGCCTACAAAGTAGTGGACGGCAAAGCCCAATCGACCGAAATAAAAATATTGGCAACCAATGACGGAAAGACTTATGTAGTAGAAGCCGGATTAAACACGGGCGATGTGATTGTAGCCGAAGGCGCCGCCCTATTGCGCAACGGCACGTCTATTAATACTGCACAAGAAAGTAAGGAGGGTGCATTATGACACTGAAAACGTTTATCGACCGCCCTATTTTATCGGCTGTCATTTCCATAGTGATTGTGTTTGCAGGGATTATCGGACTTTCGTCCCTGCCCGTAGAACGCTACCCCGATATTGCCACGCCCACTATTACGGTGGAAGCCACCTATACAGGCGCCAATGCCGAAACGGTGCAGAAAAGCGTCATCGCCCCGCTGGAAGAAGCCATCAACGGCGTGGAAAACATGTTGTACATGACTTCCGAAGCAAACAACATGGGCGGAGCGACCATCAAAGTGTATTTCAAGCAGGGAACCGACCCCGATATGGCTACAGTAAATGTACAGAACCGCGTGTCGAAAACCACGGGGCAATTGCCCGCCGACGTGACCAAAGGCGGTGTTTCGGTGAGCAAACAGCAAAGCAGCACGGTGGTAATTCTTTCGCTGTACAGCAGCGATGATAAGTTTGACGACTTGTTCCTGTCAAACTATGCCAAAATCAATATCGTACCGCAGATATTGCGCGTTAGCGGCATGGGCGGCGTCAATACGCTCGGTTCGGAATATTCCATCCGTATTTGGTTGAAACCCGATATAATGGCGCAATATGGATTGATTCCGTCCGATATTACGGCGGCTTTGGGCGAACAGAACATCGAGTCGCCAACGGGTAATCTCGGCGAAAATTCGGACAATACCTTCCAATACACCATGAAATACCGCGGGCGTTATGAAAAACCAGAAGAGTTCGGTAATATCGTTTCCGTTCGCTGCCCGACGGCGAAGTGTTGCGGCTGAAAGAAGTGGCCGACGTGGAATTGGGCACTTTGAGTTATACGATGATAGGCGAAGCCAAAGGCCATCCCGCCGTAGGTTGCATGGTGTCACAAGCCGCAGGTTCCAACGCTACCGAAATATCCAAACAGGTGGATAAATTGCTTGATGAAATATCCACCGACCTACCGCAAGGGGTGAAAATTGAGAAAATTCTCGACATCAACGAGTTTTTGGATGCATCTATCAAAAACGTACTAAAAACATTATTGGAAGCCATTCTGTTGGTAATTATCGTGGTGTATGTATTCCTGCAAAGCCTTCGTTCCACGCTTATCCCGATGGTTGGAATTGTGGTTTCGTTGGTAGGAACATTCGCTTTCCTTGCCATAGCAGGGTTCAGTATCAACCTGCTCACATTGTTCGCTTTGGTATTGGCTATCGGCACGGTGGTCGATAATGCGATTATCATGGTGGAGGCCGTACAGGCAAAATTAGATGCAGGCTACCGTTCGCCCTACAAAGCTACCATAGACGGGATGAACGGTATTACGCCAGCTATCATAACCAGTACGCTGGTGTTCATGGCCGTGTTTATCCCCGTTTCATTTATGGGCGGCACATCGGGCAAGTTCTTCAAACAGTTTGGTATTACCATGGCGGTGGCTGTCGGTTTATCCGCTGTGAATGCACTTACGCTTAGCCCCGCTTTGTGCGCCCTGTTAATAAAACCGCATAGCGAAACAAGCGGCAGGAAAACGTTCGAACAACGTTTCCGCACGGCATTTAAGCCCGTTCATATTTCTATCCGTCCATTACGTTAAGTGGAAGCGCAGGTTGGACGAACAACGGAGGGGCTGCCATTACCAATCCTGCCTCATTTCTTTGGCAAGCCGTCGGTTCGTTTACGCAACCGCTTTTCAATAAGGAAACGAATGTAGCCCGTTTGAAAATCACCAAAGCGCAACAGGAAGAAGCGCAACTGACGTTCCAGCAAACGCTGTTGGATGCAGGCGTGGAAGTGAATAATGCGTTGACGCTTTACCTATCGGCACAGGAAAAAGTCGGAGTGTACGATAAGCAAGTCGGGCTGTTGGAATCGGCGGTAGGCAATACGAAGTTATTGATGCAGTATGGCAGCACTAACTATCTCGAAGTATTGACCGCACAGCAAACTTTGTTGCAAGCCCAACTGTCACAGGTTTCCAACCGTTTCGACGAGATTCAGGGTCTGATTAATCTGTATCAGGCGTTAGGCGGGGAAGGTAATATTTATAAATCCGGCGTAGCTAAATTGGGTAGAGTATCCCGATTTTAAGTCGGGAAGGTTGCAGGTTCGAATCCTGCCGCTGGTACAAAGAAATAATAATATTCATAGAGACATTCAGCATATAAGGCTTTACCTTAATAAAATCCAGATTATTCACTCTAAAATTTACGCCTATGGACAGCTCTTGAAAATAAAATAAAACAAGCCACTAAAAAAATTCAAAGTTAAGCAGTTATCTGATAATATAAATTCTAAATATAAATTGCTGATGATAGAAATTATCCAAACGAGGTTTTTCAGTCTATTGGCTGAATCCTCACAAGAAGTAACCAACAAAGAAATCCAAAATGCCTATGCACAGTTTACCGCACATATGGAAACTGTAAGCAACTCCGACGATTACACAAATATTTTTCGGACGCTTAGTGGCGGTTAATATCGACACGGATTTTGTCCAATGCAAGGTTGGTCTTTAAAGCCAAAAGGCTTTTGCCTGTCAGCCTGCCTGCTTTGGCATCCCAAAGGTTGGGAGCTACATTCATCTTACAACTGAACTGTGAGATAGTTCCGTCCACAGTAATTCTTCCCATTAAGGG
>JAITVX010000235.1 GCA_031285575.1 Bacteroidales bacterium | reverse complement strand
ACAAAACAATCTGATTACACTTAAAGAAACCGCTGCCACCACAGAGCTCGACATAAAACTGGCAAAGATGCAGGCAGCACTTGCACTCCTCACTGCAACCAATGTGCTTACTGATGTAGAACAGACTGCAGCAACCGCTTATGCTGGTCAGATCACCACTTTCAGAAATCAGGTTGCTGCTCTGGAAACCACCTGGGCAGGCATTCCGACAAAAGTTCAAGCTGCACTCACAGCCCTTTATGGCAATAATTACAATAACGGTACCGTAACTGGCGGCTATTATGGAAGCCTTGCAGATGTAAATATCCAAATAACAGCAAAACAGACGGAACTGGCAGGCCCTCCGGCTCCCGCCGCAGCACGGGCAGCGACGTTGCAGCAGGAAATAGCAGTTCTTCAGAAAGAAGTTACCAGGCTTAACGCAGCAATTGCCATAAAAGAAGCCGAACTGGCCGAACTGAACAAATGGGCTGCCGACAAAAGCGCAATGGAAACCGACCTGGAAGCCAAGATTGCCGCACTGCAAACAAAAATAGACGCGCTTTATACAGCCGCACAGAGCAGAGGATAATTTATAATCTTATTAATGCCTGTGCAGGCGCAAGGTTTGCGCAGGTTTTACAGATATCTTAAGTTTGAAAAATTAATAAATTATAAATTATGCAAAGACTACTCTTTATAATACTACTTGCCGTATGGTTCATACCGGCACAGGCACAGGATGGGGGGTATGCTCCGGCTGCCGGCTCGAAACAGGTAAGCCTGCTGCTGGGCGCACCCATGTTCTATTACAACCCGAACTATGTGATCGACATGAACGAATATGGTGTGTATGATGCATCAAGCAATACCGTAACCATGAGCCCTGCCGGCATGAAAATTTCGGTACCTCAGGACAACTACATCATCAACATGCTTGGCGTTGAGCTGAAATATTTCGTGAAAAGCAACATAGCCGTAGGCTTCGCCGGCGCCGGCTTCATATACGGCACGCCAGGCAAGTCGGGCATACCCGGAGTAAGCAATACGAACACCATTCCTGCTACCCCCGTACTGCCCACCTACAACGAGATCGACGCCGAGCTCGAAAGCAACGCAGTGGGTACGCTGTCGGGCTTCTACTATTTCAACACGGGCAACGAGCGCATAGCTCCCTATGGCGGGGCATCGTTCACGTTCCAGTATGCCGGCCTTACAGCCGAAGACGCAATGCCCGCCAACCCGCAACTCGACGAACCGCTTATGGGCCCGCGCAAGGGGCAGATATTCGGATGGTCGCCGGCGCTTGTTGGCGGTATTGAATACAGCGTTCAGCCCGGATTCCTTATCGGTTTCGAGATAAAACCGGTAAGCTACTACAGCTCGTCGGCACGCCTGTATCCGCAGCAGGGCATGGAAGCGATGGAAGGCAAGCTGAGAGAGTTTTCATTCTTCTCGCAGCCGCGTTTTAAAATCGGTTTCAGGTTCTAAGCAATCCTGTAAGTTGGGTTTATACTATTATAATGATGAAGCCCGCCCCGCATGGGGCGGGCTTTTTGTTGTCTGCTCGTCGGTTGCAAAGGCAAAACCTGACTTGGCTTATGAACTCGGCGAAGCCAGTCCGGAAAAAAGGAAACTGATGAGAAAACCTCTCACTCCTCAGCCTCCTCAACAGTAAACACCTCGGTTATGGTATTGCCGGCGTCGTCAACCAGGGTTAGGCGGTGGGTGCCTGCAGCAGGGGCGGCGGGTATGGCGTGCGGCGCTTCGGTGCTGCCAACGAACCGGCTGTCGATATGCCAGAAGATAACCGCTCGGCTGCGGCGGTGAGCGGCTCGGAATACTGCCTGCCCGGGCGAGCCGTCGAGCTGGCGCGGAAGTACAATGGCTATGTTCTGCTGCGGGTAAACGAGCTCCATCTGACGCTGGCTCTCGTAGCCAATGCAGCCGGGATGTATGGGCGGAAGCGGCCTGTAACCGGTGTTCCTCGACCTGTAATACCACTCCTGAGCCGGCGGAAGCACAAACCATGGCACACTGACCATATCGCTTACGCTGGCACATTCGCTGTTGACGCGGTATTTCATGTCGCGGCTAAGGTGTATAACAGTGTGGAATGGACACTGCGGTGCGTCGGTTGCTCTTTTGGCAGCCCATACGGTGTCAACCTCGTTGCATACGGCGGAGGCGCGATAGCCGCTTTTGCGGCACACGGCTATCTGCGTCATGTCGTCGTAGGGCGGCTCGAACCAGGGGCTGTGCGGAAGCCTGTCGAACAGGCTGAACAGCACGGGGGCGGCATAGCCTGCGCCGGTTAGCATGGGGCGGCCTTCGCCCGAGGCGTTGCCAACCCATACGCCTGCTACGTAGCGTGGTGTTACTCCGCAGGCCCATGCATCGCGGTTGCCAAAGCTGGTACCGGTTTTCCACGCTACGCGGTGCGACGACGAAAACGACTTCCAGGCGGCTTCTTCTTCGGGACGGTTGAGTTCGGACAACGACCGGAATGTTTCCCATATTGCGGCGGCTTCGAGCGGGGCTGTTGTTTCGGTTTTGATATCCCTGGTGCTGCTGTGCAGTTCAGATTCCGACAGGTAAAAGTTGAGCGGGCGTATGTCGGCAGGGCTGTACATGCCGTTGAGCAGGGTGTAGTGCTGCAGGCGGCGTGCGAGGCCGGCGTAGATGCCGGTAATGTCCCACAGAGTGCCTTCGGCGCCGCCGAGAATGAGCGTGAGGCCGTAGTGGTCGGGTTCGCGGTTTAGCGTTGTCATGCCGAGGGTGCGCAGCAGGGTATGGAATTTCTCGTTGCCATACGACTGGAGCATGCGCACTGCGGGTACGTTGAGCGACCGCTCGAGGGCTCGGTGGGCGGGTACGGCGCCGTCGTAGGTGTTGGAGTAGTTGCGTGGCGCGAAGTTCTGTATTTGGAGCGGTACGTCGGGCACGAGCATGTTGGGCAGGAGTTCGCCCTGGCCGAGCATGGCGGCGTAGAGGAATGGCTTGAGGATGCTGCCGGTGCTGCGTGGCGCGGTGATGATATCGACGCGGTTGCCGTTGGCGGTGTTGTCGGCATCGAATACGTTGCCTACGTAGGCAACCACGTCGCCTGTTGAGGCTTCGGCTACTATGGCGGCCATGTTGTATATGTAGTTTCCGCGGTATAGCGCGGCATGCTGCTGCACGGTGCGGATGGCATCGAGTTGCATGGCGCGGTCGATTGTTGTGCGTATGCGCTGCCCGGGGTGTGCCACGGCAATGCGGTCGAGGAGGTGAGGGGCGTGGTTTGGCAACGGCAGCGGGTTGTGTGGAAGGGGTTCGTCTTTGGCAAGCGAGCATGTTTCGGCCGATATTATTCCTTTTTCGAGCAGGCGGTCGAGCAGGCGGTTGCGCTTGGCGAGCAGGCGGTTGCGGTTGCGCCCCGGGTGTATGAGCGACGGTGCGTTGGGGAGTATGGCGAGTGTGGCGGCTTCTGCCCAGCTGAGGTCGTGTGGTTCGCGCCCGAAGTATCGCCACGAGGCGGCGCCTATGCCTGCTACGTTTCCGCCGAAGGGTGCGTTGGAGGCGTAGAGGTTAAGTATTTCGTCTTTGGTGCAGCGTAGTTCGAGGCGGGTGGCAAGGATGGCTTCCTTCGCCTTTTGCCAGAGGTTACGCGGCGGGTTGTTTTTCATCATGCGTATTACCTGCATGGTGATGGTGCTTCCACCGCTCTGTATGCTGCGCGACTGTATGTTCTGCTTCAGTGCGCGTGCCATTGCGAGGGGGTCGAAGCCGGGGTGGTGGCGGAAACGTTTGTCTTCAAACACTATGAGCGCCTGTGCATATTTGCGGGGTACGGAGTCGGCCTGAGGGAAGCGCCACTGGCCGTCGGCGGCTATGCGTGCGCCGAGGAGGTGCCCGCTACGGTCGTCGATTACGGTTGACAACGGCTTGTTGAACAGCGTGCGGGGCAGCGAGAGGGCATATATTAAAAATAGCGCAGACACTGTCGCCGCTGCAATGTGTCTGCGCCTCGTGACGGCCTTACCGATTGGAGTAATATCGCGCCATACTTTCGGTAAATATTTTCCGGTCGCCACGCTTCCCTGAATGATGTTTAACTTTAGTTGTTATGCATATGAACTGTGATTTATTCAGGGAATGATTGCCGATTCTATGTTGCTCCAGTGTCCTTTCTGTCCGTGTATGTTTTCCCATTGCAGCATTGATGTGTCGAAACTGAATTCGGGTATTGTTGCCGGTAGCTGAACGGAGATACACAGGTTATTGTACTTTGGCAGGCCGAGTTTTTCGTGGTCAGTGTCGGTTACAAGGCGGCTGTACATTATGTATTCGCGGTTTATCTGCCTTATGTCGTGCTCGAGAGTTTTGCGCGTTTCGTCTTTTTCGGTAATTACTACACCAGTGCATGTTTCGGGCTGCTCGGCTATGTAGTGTTTATGGTTCCAAGTGTTGTATTTAACCACTTCTTCGGGTATATTGAAGCGCTTGTAGCTATTTTTGACCGTTGTACTGTAGTTGTCTGCCCACATTTTAAAGTCGTTGTCCTTGCGCGGAATGGTTTCTCTTACCATGTCAGTATTTATTTCAGGTTGTGTTGGTAAATGTTTTTTGTTTCATTGCAAATATACGCAGTTTTTTTATGTTACAAACATTTTTATATATTTTTTTAAAAAAGTGATATTTATAATATTTTTTTCTAATAGAAGTAGAATTGATGCGCAGTGTTGCAGTTGCAAAAATGGCATAGCCGCTGTTGTTGTGCACGAAGCAGTGAACCTTTTGCGGTTTTATCGTTATTTGGTTTTTGAAGGTATAAAGGTATGAAAATACTTATGTGTGTTTTTTATCTGAAAATAATTCCCGCTGTCCGGCAAAGAGAAAAAACGTAACGATTAACGGAGCTTGAAAACAAAAATACCTGATAATTAATGTATCATCAGGCATCTTGTGATCCCGGAGCGATTCGAACGCTCAACCAACAGAACCGGAATCTGTCATTCTATCCATTGAACTACGGGACCAAATCATCTGCAAAATTATAATCAATAGATCGTAATAGCAAATTATTTGTAATTATTATGTTGCCGTACACACTGGCTGAAAACATGTTCACTGGCCATCCTGCAATTTCGTAGCGCTGCCGGAAAACGCAGTACGTACAGTTTCAGGCTTTTAATATACCAATCGACCGCAACGCCACCAGCCAAGAAACAAGTCCGGAGCATTTCAGGCATCAGCCTTTAAACGCTCCGGACTATCAGTAAAACAACATGAAGATTTTTTTTTACAGGATTTTAAATCCAATATGAATACACAGTTCTGTTATCAGAACCTTGCTATAATATTAAAACCAAACAGATATTTGCCATTGGTCATATCATTCTGGTTATATAAAAGGCTGTACTGGTTAATTATGCTCGAATAGTTTGTAACAAACAACTGGAATGCATGTGTCGGAGTTCCTATTTCCCAGCCGAACGTGAGGCTTGGTTTGGGATCTTGCGCATCGGCCAGGTCATCCTGTTTGGTTAGAAGTTGGTTGTATTCTATCATAAGCGAATGGCTGCCAAATAATACGTAACGGCCTCCTGCATGTATTCCAAGATTGAAATTCTTATAGCCTGTGTCGTTGGATTGATCGTCGGTAAACCGCGGAACCAAATTGAAATACATGGCCGACGGGGCTACCTGAAGCGACAGCCTGTCATTGAATTTTCTGGCTACAATAAACTGTGTAAAATACGAAAGCCTGTGGATAAACCTGTAACTCGCTTCGGGGCCAAAACTGTCGTCGGGTCTTGCGTCAAGAACCATATTGCCGTAATATGTGAACGATACCGGCATTTTGTTGTCGGTGGTTTGCTGCAGTATTGCATATTTCCAGTTAATATCCTGAAGCTTGTAGTCTTTTGATGTTCCAGCGCCCACCGTCAACCGGTCGGTTATGCCGTAGTTAAGCCCTATCCTAGAATTGGCAGATCCATAAATTCCATAAAGGTTTTTAATGTTTTCTATAAGGCTGAAACGGTGCTGTATCTGCATTTCCTTCATTCCCTTGTAGAGGGTTGTTGCA
This sequence comes from Bacteroidales bacterium, assembly GCA_031285575.1. Taxonomy (GTDB): domain Bacteria; phylum Bacteroidota; class Bacteroidia; order Bacteroidales; family VadinHA17; genus LD21. The sequence continues at coordinate 2,587 of JAITVX010000235.1, read as the reverse complement.
GTCTGGTTTTCAATAAGACTTGATGCTGTAAACATATCCATTACAGGCTCCGATGTGTTGTCTGCCTGCGCAAATGCCGGAGCAAACATAATGAACGATAATGACAGTATGGCTAAACTTTTTTTCATAAATTAGGTATTTGTCAGATTTTAAATTATTACTTAGTTGTCTTTGGCTCCCTGCGAAATCCATGAGAATATACTGTCTTTCTCAGCCTGGACTGTGAAAGGTGTGTGAAAATTGTTAACAATTGCTTTATAAAGAGCGCTTTCACCGGCAGGCAGGGTTGCGTAATTACCGCCGGCAAGGGCTTTATGTGAATTGTCGGCTCTCAGGTCGGGAGCCGTTGCACCGCCATGGCAACTGACACATTTTGCATCGAATATCGGCTGAATCACTCCACTGAATGAAACAGTGTCGAGCGATACTTCGGGGCCCTTAACCACGTAGCTGCGCTTTTCGCATGCTATAAAACAGGTTATAGCTGCCGCAATGCTGAAAAACAAAAACAGGTTTTTTAATATCTTTGCCATTTAAGTCAGTTTTTAAAAATGTTATTACGGCAAAGATATTTTTTTATCTTCATAAAAAAAAATTACTGCGAAATTTGTTCACTTTTTCAATATTTTTGATACAAAAACACCACAATGATAACCCATAACAGAATAACCGAACAAACATTTCCGTTTACAATCACAAAACCTCTTGGCTTTACAGTAAAATTAACCGGCACACTCTGATATTATAACATACAACACCGGCAATTTCCGCCATTGCTGCCTGCTATCTGAAGACTTTGAAAACACCTTAACAACGATGACTGCTATAGCTTTTTACCGAACATAATATTAATTTGAAACTTTATTGCCATTATTTTTGCAGTGATGTTTAAAACAGCTACATTGTGCGTCAATTTTTTAAATACATAACCTTATGATACACTACAAGGAACTGGGGTTGGTAAACTCCGCCGGATTGTTTAAAAACGCAGTCAGGGGGGGATATGCCATCCCTGCATTCAACTTCAACAATCTCGAACAGATGCAGGCCATAATAAGCGCCTGTGTTGAAACAAAGTCGCCCGTAATACTGCAGGTGTCGAAAGGGGCAAGGAAGTATGCCAACCAAACGCTGCTCCGGTATCTTGCCAAAGGCGCCGTTGAATACGCCAGAGAGTTGGGATATGCGATACCTATAGTGCTTCACCTCGACCACGGCGACAGTTTTGAAACATGCAGGTCGTGCATAGAAACAGGGTTTTCGTCGGTAATGATCGACGGTTCGCACTTCCCCTACGAAGAAAATGTAAGGCTTACCCGCGAGGTCGTTGAATATGCCCACCGGTTCGATGTTACGGTAGAAGGAGAACTTGGTGTTCTTGCCGGAATAGAAGATGAAGTATCGTCGGAACACTCCTCTTACACCCGCCCCGAAGAAGTGGAAGACTTTGTAGGAAAGACCGGCGTCGATTCGCTTGCCATATCGATAGGTACATCGCACGGGGCATTCAAGTTCAGGGTTGCCCCCGGAGAACTTCCCCCGCCACTGCGCTTCGACATACTTGAAGAATGCGAAAAGCGGATACCCGGTTTCCCGATAGTGCTTCACGGTGCATCGTCGGTGCCGCAGGAAATAGTTGACGAAATAAACCTGTATGGCGGAAAAATGGAAAACGCTGCCGGCGTATCGGAAGACCAGCTGAGAAAAGCCGCCGCCTCGGCAGTGTGCAAAATAAACATAGACAGCGACGGTCGCCTTGCCATGACGGCCGCCATACGCAGGGTGTTTGTCGAGAAGCCAGGTGAGTTTGACCCTCGCAACTATCTTGGTCCGGCACGCGACAAACTGAAGGAGCTTTACAAACACAAGGTGGTAAACGTACTTGGCAGCGCGGGCAAAGCATAATATGGCAATGGTGGAAAAAAGAACTGCTGCACAAAAAGAGGAGAAGCTACTGCGAAACAACAGGTTGTCAATTATGCTTAACAGCCGTGAGGCGCGGGCAATAGGTGTTTATTGCAGCAGGTATCGCATAAAAAACCGGTCGGAATTTATCAGGACTACAATAATGAAAGCAATAATAAAACGGTTTGACGAGGAGCACCCCTCACTGTGGGAGGAGATGGAACCGACGCTTTTCAATACAAAAGCCGTGCAGTAACTTTTTATACAGTGTGTGGTTTTTAAAAAAAAGTTTTTACATTTGCCGCTCGAAGTTATATACTGCTGTACTGACCCATGGTGTAATTGGCAACACGTCAGATTTTGGTTCTGAAGAGTTCAGGTTCGAGACCTGATGGGTCAACAAAACACCTGATAATATATTTGTTATCAGGTGTTTTTGTTTTTAAACTCCTTTAATCGTTACGGTTTTTCTATTTACTGGTAAGCATGTGAACAAGGATAACTATAATCGCCAAAACAAAACGTCCGAAAAAATCATCCCCCCGGTAGGTGTTAAAAAATGAGCGGGGGCTTTTTTATTTTACAAGCTGGATGCTTCGTGCATACGTCAGCCGGGTATTGGGATTGGCCGGTACTGCATCCATACGCACGGCTTTAGTGCCGTACTTAATGAACAGCAACC
>JAITVX010000211.1 GCA_031285575.1 Bacteroidales bacterium | reverse complement strand
CTCAGCAAATCGTAAAATCTGTTATTAGATATAATGAAATTGCTGTTTGTTTCTGCCGCTGTTCCAAGTGCATATATACCATTTGCAGGCCTTCCTGCTGAATTGCCGGTAAAATAATTGTTTGATATTGTAATGTTCCGGTTTCCCGCAGGCGTTGAAAAAGCAAGTATGCCTGTTGTTATCGCAGTTGCTGCCCCCTGTATGTTGCAGTAGTGCACAGTAATGTCTGACGATTGGGCTACGGTAATTGCAGGTTGGGCAGTGTTTTCGTGCGTTATTGTAAGGTTTGGTTCCGAACCAACCATATTTACCCTTCCGTCGAATATTACGTTGGCTGCTCCGTCTAATTTAATCAACGGCCCGCCGGTGGCAGCGTTTCCTCTTATTGACAGCCCTGCCGAAGCAGGATAAATTGTTACAGACGTATAAGAACCGCTTGCAGAGAGTGTAGCCGTAGCCGGTTCTGTTGTGCTGCCCGCAATCTGCAGGAAAACATCACCTAAACTCGCTGCATTTTTTATATAATCAAATGCTTCGCGAAGGCTTGAATATGTATTTGTCCCGCCAGAATTATCGGGATCGACAATAATTGTTGTTTGCGCAATCAGCCTTACCTGAAACAGTAATATAAAAAATAGAAGGCAATTTTTCTTCATAAAACATAGTTTACTGATTAGACTGTAATTTAGCCCTACAGGTTGCATTTAACATTTTTTACATTTATAGATTATATATGTTCATGTACGATGCAAAAGTAAAGCATTTGATTGATCTATCAAAACTCTAACATTTTGTTCATGGCAACCGCATCAAAGTTTTATCCGCAAATGATACAAATCAAAGGTTAGGTTTTTGATGCGGTTGTCCCTGGATGAAAAGCCAGCAACGGGGATATGTAAAATACCGATAATATATTTATCTCTTTTATTATTACGTCATTTGCAATGAACAAAAATATTTAGATGCATTGTGCATTGCACAAACACAATTTTTGCAGCGTTTCTCCACCCGAATCGTGATTTTTTTCTACATTTGCATCTTTATTAAGATTAAATTTAAATCGGAGGTCGCAGATGACAGCGAATTTCACTGCAGACAGATTACAAAATATGAAAAAAAATCAGAATAAAATATTAAAAGATGTTGCGTCGGGCGAATACAAGTACGGGTTTTATTCCGATATAGAATCCGAACAGCTGCAAAAAGGACTCAACGAAGATATAATAAGGCTTATTTCGTCGAAAAAGGACGAGCCCGAATGGATGCTCGAATTCAGACTGAAGGCGTACCGCCACTGGCTTACGATGAAGATGCCGGCATGGCCAAACCTTAAAATACCTGTTATCGACTATCAGAATATTATTTATTATTCTGCCCCCAAGCAGCGTGCCAGGCCAGACAGTATTGACGACATAGACCCTGAACTGAAGAATACGTTCGACAAGCTCGGCATACCGCTTGAGGAGCAGAAACGGCTTACCGGTGTTGCCGTTGACGCTGTGCTCGACAGTGTTTCGGTTAAAACAACCTTTAAGGAAACACTGTCGGAAATGGGCGTAATATTCTGCTCGTTCAGCGAAGCCGTCAGGGAATATCCTGAGCTTGTGAAAAGGTATATGGGAATCGTTGTGCCATATACCGACAACTTTTTTGCGGCGCTTAATTCTGCAGTGTTCAGCGACGGATCGTTCTGCTACATTCCCAAGGGAGTAATATGCCCCATGGAGCTTTCAACATATTTTCGCATAAATGCCGCCAACACCGGCCAGTTCGAAAGAACGCTACTTATTGCCGACGAGGAAAGCTACGTAAGTTATCTTGAAGGATGCACGGCTCCGATGCGTGACGAAAACCAGCTGCACGCCGCCATAGTTGAAATAGTTGTTGAGAAAAATGCCGAAGTGAAATATTCTACCGTTCAGAACTGGTATCCGGGCGATAAGGAAGGCAAGGGAGGTATCTTTAACTTTGTTACAAAGCGCGGGATATGCCGCGGTGAAAACTCGAAAATATCGTGGACGCAGATAGAGACCGGCTCGGCAATTACATGGAAATATCCGTCGTGCATACTGCGGGGTGAAAACTCTGTCGGCGAATTTTATTCGGTAGCTGTTGTTAACAACATGCAGCAGGCCGATACCGGAACAAAAATGATTCATATCGGCCGCAACACAAAAAGTGCCATTGTATCGAAAGGTATTTCGGCTGGGCGGGGGCAAAACAGTTACCGGGGACTTGTTAAGGTTTTGAAAAACGCTTCTAACGCAAGGAATTTCTCACAGTGCGACTCTCTTTTGCTTGGCGACAGGTGCGGAGCCCATACGTTTCCGTATATTGAAGTTGACAACCAGGCCGCTATCGTTGAACATGAAGCCACTACCTCAAAGATTGGAGAAGACCAGATATTTTACTGCAATCAGCGCGGAATATCTACGGAAGATGCCGTGGGACTTATTGTAAACGGATATGCTCGCGAAGTAATTAACAAGTTGCCAATGGAGTTTGCTGTGGAAGCGCAAAAACTTCTGCAGGTAAGCCTCGAGGGTAGTATTGGGTAGTCAGGTAAATACTACGGTATTTGATATTAAGTCGTGTTAGCATAATTTATGAAAATATTTGTGCTTTTGTGCCATGGAACTTACTCAGTCACAATATGAAGAGGTACCTGATTGATTTCCAAAACACCGGAGCGTCTGACATATTCTAAATCACAGATTATCAATGTCTTTATTTATATTGCGGGAAATGGTTGCAAGTGGAGGGCATTGCCTGAAAAATACGGGAAGTGGCCAAGATTTATTATCGCATAAGTCGCCGGGCAAAAAGCGGAGTTATTGACAGGGTTTTTACCAGGTTGCAGGACAGAGGAATGTACACATGGTAATGTACAAAGGCTACGAAGATGACATGATTCTATAAGCAGTTAGAGATAAGAGATTCAAGTCCGTAGTTCCACATAGATCCAACAGGAAAAAGCCATGGAAACACAACAAAAAAACCTGCAAATGCAGAAATGAAGCAGAGCGACTTTTTCGACGGATTAAAAGATTCAGGAGGATTTGTATCGGATACGAAAAATTCGACGTCATTTACTTGGCATTCCTGAATTTAGCCATTATTTACGATGAATTGAAATTATGCTAACACATCATAATTAGAAAATTATGAGTAATATTCTTGTAAGTTGAATTAAATATAATTTGATTATCTTAGCGGCCTAAAACAAAAGGCCATGTACATAAAAAAACTAACCTATCATGTAATATGCTGTATTATAACTGCAGTATTGTTTTTGCATGTTTCGTGCACAACTCAACCACCTACCGATCTTACAAAGGAAAATATTATCCCTAAACCCGTATCGGTTACGGCAAATGGCGAAACATTTCCCTTAAACATGAACACAAGTATCTATACACAAGGCTCATCCGAAGATCTTGATAAGACAGCCGAGTACCTTGCCGGGCTGCTAAGGCCGGCAACCGGTTTTGACTTTGAAATCATAGTAACGGAAACAGCCCCGCCAAAGGGAAGCATCTTTCTCTCTCTGTCCGACGCAGACGCATCGGTTGGTGACGAAGGTTATAATCTTGAAATAACAAAGAAACTTGTGAAAATATCAGCAAACAGCCCGGCAGGCCTGTTTAACGGCATACAGACATTCCGTCAGCTTTTACCTGCGGAAATAGAGATGAAATCGAAACAGAATATTGAATGGAATATAGCCGCTGGCTCCATTACCGATTACCCTGTTTACTCATACCGTGGTGCCATGCTCGACGTGGCGCGTCATTTCATGTCCGTTGAGGAAGTAAAGCGGTACATAGACCTTATCTCCGTATATAAAATCAACTATCTTCACCTGCACCTGTCCGACGACCAGGGATGGAGGATTGAAATAAAATCATGGCCCAACCTTACCGAACACGGTGGCCAAACGGAAATCGGAGACGGGCCTGGCGGATTCTTTACACAGGAACAGTATAAGGATATTGTAAGATATGCCGCCTATCGCCATGTTACAATTGTGCCTGAAATAGATATGCCCGGACATACAAACGCTGCCCTTGCATCATATCCCGAACTTAATGCAAACGGCAAGGCGCCAGAATTATATACAGGAACCCGAGTAGGCTTCAGCACCCTTGCCACCCACAAGGAAATTACATACAAGTTTATTAAAGAAGTATTCACAGAAATTGCCGGAATGACTCCCGGTCCATACATTCATATCGGTGGTGACGAATCGCATGTGACCAAAAAGGAAGACTATATTCCGTTTGTTGAAAGAGTTCAGGATATTGTTGCTGAAACAGGAAAAACATCTATCGGCTGGGATGAGATATCGCTTGGAACTTTAAGGCCCGGTACCATAGCCCAATACTGGTCAAGTGCAGAAAATGCCGGCAACGCAGTAGCTCAGGGGGCCAAATTGCTGATGTCTCCTGCTTCGAGAGCATATATTGACATGAAGTATGATACAACAACAAGGATAGGATATACCTGGGCAGGCGTCATTGACGTTGACAAAGCCTATAACTGGGATCCAACCACCCTTGAAACCGGAATAGGCAGGGATAATATTATTGGAATTGAAGCCCCCCTGTGGACGGAAACGATAACCAATATAAAGGATGCAGAATTTCTTGCATTCCCGCGCCTGCCCGGAATTGCCGAAATAGGATGGACTCCTATGTCAACCAGAAGCTGGGACGAATATAAGGTTCGTCTTGGTAATCATGCAAAACGATTCAAGGCAATGGATATCAATTATTATCCCTCGAAACTTGTTCCCTGGATTGAATGATTATAAAAAATAATATCAATTATTGCTGAATAAGTATTGTAAAGTACAAGCATATTATTTACATTTGCAGTCCTGATTTCAGGGCCCATAGCTCAGATGGTTAGTAGCACCTGACTCATAATCAGGGGGTCGCTGGTTCGATCCCAGCTGGGCCCACTTGTAAAAAAAGCGGTTAAGGTAATGTTCCTATGCCGCTTTTTTTATTAAGCACCATAACTGGGGCTTAACGGGGGGGGGCATGCCGTATTCTTGTGGGGAGTATCGTAAAAAGTATTAGTTTTGTATTATGGGAACAGGCTACGAACTCTTATTGCTGGAAGGTATTTTGAACTATTTTGCTGTAATTGAGGTAGAACAACCTCAAGGAGCTATCATTATTCATTTGGAAGAAAAAGATTTAACAGACCAGGAGCGGTCAGGTAAGCGTTTATATTCCAAAGGTTTTTATCCACCGGCGGATATACATGATTTTCCTGTACGAGGTAAAAGTTTGATATTACGGGTACGCCGCCGCCGTTGGTAGGAATATGAACACAGGAGTTCCCTTTATGCGTAATTGGGATTTCATACGTAAATAAATAAGCCTGTATTATAGACATTTATTGTTATTCAATAAGTTTCGACAAAATCAAAGAGAGCACTTACCGGATTGATAAATGCGAGGTTATTAGATTTAGGGAACAGGGCAAAACAGCTAAAGAGAATAAAATTTCATACACGTAGTCAGTGTTACAATCTTGGGTGTTTGGCTGTTGAGGTCAGTTTAGTGGTCGGCTCCAAGTTCACGATACACGCTTGCAGTCTTCCAAAATACGGATTATACGATTCTTTTCGGCTGCTACGCTTTGAATCAACTTTCTGCAGTTACGGGTCAAGTCCCGTAACTCACGCTACTCACGTGCCGGAATATAACTCGGTTTGAGTAAGCTGGCTAAAAGCAATTTGCAAAGCCACGCACTATCTTTTTTGTCTGTCTTATGCCCCGGAACATACTTGATGTGCCGGGCATTGACTACCCAGGCCGTAAGACCTGCCGGCTCCAAAATATGATAGACGGTTTTCCAGTATACGCCTGTACTCTCCATCGCCACATGAGTGATTCCATACTCCAATAAGTAAAACATTTTTTGTGTTGCACAGTAGCCTTTGTCCGGGCTGCTTTGATACTCTTCCTTACAAATAGTGCTTCGGGTGCTACGGCTCAGCTTACATATCTCCAACGGCATGCTGTCCACAATATAATACGTCTTGCAGGGGATGATTGCTGCAGATAGCTTTTTG
>JAITVX010000115.1 GCA_031285575.1 Bacteroidales bacterium | reverse complement strand
TGCATGACTTCCTGATAGTGGCGGTTAATATCGACACGGATTTTGTCCAATGCAAGATTGGTCTTCAATGCCGACAGGCTTTTGCCTGTCAGCCTGCCTGCTTTGGTATCCCAAAGGTTGGGAGCTACATTCATCTTACAACTGAACTGTGAAATAGTTCCGTCCACAGTGATTCTGCCCATCAGGGGAACTGTGCCGTCAGGCTTGGAAGTGTTACGCTTCAAATAGAATAAAATCTTAAAAGTGCTTCGCATTTGCTCAAAGTTTTTAAACGTTACAAAATTAGTTTACTTTGAGCTACAAGAGGTTATGCCGTATAACGCAAGAAGCAGATAGATAATGCCTTACAGCCGATTTGCATTTTTACCACAGGTAATGAGGTGGAAACTAAACTTTGTCTTACCTTTGTCTATCGGTGGCTTCGGTTGCCCGAAAGAAAAGCCAAACAAAGAACGTTATCCGCACATTTTCAGTCGGTTGTCCTTGTTTGGATGTAAGTCGCTTTATTATTAGACTTTTATTTTAAATACGTGTCTGCGAAAATCTAACGAATAACTCATATCCAAATGATAGGTAATTTTATTTAGAGTTAGCTATAATCGATAGTTCAGTAGATTAATTCCCTATTTTTGACTTGAGTAAATACAATAAGTATATTATGTGTCGGTGGGCAGAAATTACACACGGTTGCCATTGTCATTGGAAAAACATTCGTTAAAATTCGGGGCAGGGTATAGCTCTTATTCTTCTGCGATTGCCAAGGCTGGAGTTGTTAAATTCAAATATCAGCGATATCTCGTGGGCTCCCTTTGTTGATGTTATAAGGTTCGATATGGTGAAGTCATAACTGTAGCCTATGTGAAGCTGATCGGTTTTGATTCCTATCAGTCCTATTACTGCATCGCCTACCTGCGAGGTCATGAACGGTATCCCCCTGTACCATATACCGAAAATGAGAGGACTTTTGAAATAATAAAGTCCCATATCGGTTTGGTAATGATTTGCCTGCTTCTGAAAGTTTACAGCTACTGACATTACTTCATATAATTGTTGCCTTAACCGTGTGTTCCTCAAAATCTGCATGCCTCCAAACAGATTAAATTTTTTGTAAACAATAGATTCGTCTTCATCGCCATAAAAAGAGACTTTCGGTGAAAGCAGGTGGTCCAGTGTAATACCTCCCCATATCCGGTCGTTATATATCATGGCCGAGGCTGCAAAGTCGATGTCGGCAATGTTATCGAACGGCGGGGGGGTTACAGACGGTGTTACACCCGAGCCTGTAATCTGGCTGTTAAATACCAGTTTGGCAATATCGAGCCCCAGGTAATAAAACTTAAAGTTAACTCCCGGCCTTACATGCCATTCGTTGTTAATATTGAAGTCGTATGAATAGACAAGCCCTACGTTTGTAGTGCTCAAGTCGCCCGACCCGGCAACATCGTAAGTGGCCAGAACACCTATTCCTGAATTAAAATTTGGCAGAGCTTTATCGAACGAAACGCTGTATGTATTGTAAACTCCTGCGAAAGGCCACTGGTTTCTGTAGTTCAGCGAGAATCTGTAATCTTCTGTGGCACCGGCAAAAGATGGAGCAAGGTAGAGGGAATTGGCATAAAACTGAGAAAAAGTAGGGTCCTGCCCTAAACATTTAGCAAAGGCAGGCAGGCATAATATAAAAAATAAAATAATTCTTCTCAAATCCATAATACTATTAATCACAATTCTAAGCAATATATTGCATATATACTATAAAAACGTGGCGCAAGATACTAAGATTTTACCATAAAACAATTACTGATTTTATCAACTACTCCGCTAATCGCTGTTTTTTTGACGAATATTGAAATTTTCCTGCACAAGTCAGTTGTTAAGAAGCGTAACGTCGCCTATTTTTGAAAATGATTCGCCGGTGCGATACTGGCCGCTTGCCTGCCATATATACACACCAGGGGCGCTTAGCTGACCATTCAGGTAGCCGTCCCAACCGATATTTACATCCGAACTTTCAAATATCAGGATGCCTTGTTTACTGAAGATCTTGAGTTTATAGTTTGTTACACCAAGGGAAACAGGATGGAATACCTGCGCCAGTTCGTCGCTTTTCTGCGAATACAATCCCCCTGAAGGCCCGTTTTTATTTGGAATAAAGGCGTTCGGAAACTCAATATAACATTTTGAACTAGCAAAGGCATCGGGCTTTATTACAGAGTCGGTGCATCCATATTCATTATACGCTTTAAGGGTTACTGTGTAGTTACCAAATTTTTTATACCGATATAATGGTTCAAACTGTTGTGAGCTGTAACCATCACCAAAATCCCACAGATACCTCACTGCTCCGGAAGAATAGTTTATAAACCGCACTTCCTCATCAGGTATTATGGCCTGTTCAGGGCTGATTTCAAATCGGACTACCGGCCTAGGATAAACGGTGATATTTTCGGAGTACACGCCTGTTAACCTGCCTGCTGAAAACGCTTCAAGCCTGACCTCAAAATCGCCAGGAGAAGTAAATATCCATTCGGGAGCTTTTTCGGAAGAAACTCCGGCGCTGCCAAAACTCCAGTGGCATGAATCAATTTTTTCGGACGTAATGGCAAATTTAACGCTAAAAGGCGAGCATCCCTTTAGTGCCGATGGAACAAACAGCTTCGTAGTATTTTTATTATTAGCTGCAAGCTTATTGTATATTAACCGCTCCCTGGTAATAATATCTTTTTTAATTACTGCCGGCTCAAGCGTCTTACGGGTAATCTCAACTGGCGGTTCATTACTCTCAATAATTGTTTCTCTGCCATTTGTAACCGGCACTGCATTTTCGGCAGAAACTGCTGTTTTTACAGCCGTAATAGTTAGTGCAGGCTGCTCCGTGGGTTCATCTAAAACAACTGCAGCAGGATTTTTATTGGCTGTTGTGTCTATGACTTCATTTACGACAATATTTTCTGAAATATAGGATCTGTTTACCGGAGGGATTTCTTTTGTGTTTAACGATAAAACCAATATTGCCGCTATGCCAGCCACAACAATTCCTCCTGCGTAAAATATGTTGATTTTGGCAGGATTAAATGTCATAAACTCGCGGCGCGCAAGTTTTTTCATTAAGGATGAATTAAACCTGGGGCCAAGCATAACCTCAGTTGATCCAAGTTTCTTCCTGAACAGTTCTTCTAATTGTATGTCTTTTTCAGCGTTCAATCTGTTTGTTTATCGTTATCTGTAATTCCCCCAGAATAGGTTTCTTTAAGTTTCCTGAGTTTTTCGAGTTTACCTCTCATCACTGCTTTTGCCCTGCTGTATTGCGACTTGGACGTATTAACGTCGATGTTGAGCATTTCGGCAATTTCCTTATGCTTATACCCTTCAACGGCATACAGGTTGAAAACCATTCTGTATCCCGACGGAAGCCCGTTAAGGACATTATATAGTTCGTCGGATGTAAAATAATCTTCCTCAAAACTTGCAATACCGGTTTCTACCGCAATATATTCATCAATATCCTCGTGATACCTGTATCGCAGGTTACGGTGATAGTGGGTTATCGCTGTATTTACGGCAACTTTCCTCAACCACCCTGTAAAAGAACCTGTTCCGGAATAATCCTTTATATTAAAATAAATTTTCAAAAAAACTTCCTGAAGTATATCCTCAGCTTCTGCCCTGTCGGCAGCATACCTTAAACAGATTCCCATTAAAAAACGGGAATACTTGCTGTAAAGTTCCTGCTGCGACCGTTTATCATGCCGCACACAACCTTCAATTATCTGTGCGTCACTCATCATAAACAGGCAACGGTTTTAATTTTAAGACATGTTGCTAAAAAAAATGGTTGCATTGTCTGAAAAAAATATTCATGGTTACACAAACCTTGGTTAGCATTATAATTTTTTAATTAAAACAGAATGTTCAACAGATTTATTGCTTCAATTCTTCCGTATTTCCCCAAAAACTCATCCGGATATTTTCAAGACCATACGTTTCGGAAGAAACGATAGAAAATGTTTTTATAAACAAAAACCTGTCCACCGGCACAGGATTCCCGGTACTAAGCTACCTTACTTTGTCCAACGAGCAATTATTGGCAGTTCAGTCCTCTCTGCCGTTCGGTCAAAGCACGGAGCATTCATCTGTTTACTTTTGTCAAACTGGAAAAGCTCAAACTGTCAGTAACATATTGGTAAGGCAGAGCAGGTTTTCGATTGCTGCAAACAAAACGGTTTTATTGTATCTATACTGGCTTTAATTATTATATTTGTGCTGTCTATTGTAAACTTAACTGCTGGTTTGTATGAAAATTATCCTGATTCAGGCCGGAAAAACCGCCGACAAGAATGTTTCTGAAATTGCAGAACTCTATTCGGCACGTATTGCAAAATACAATTCAATAGAAATCATAACCCTTCCGAATCTCAGGAATACGAAGAACATGCCGGAGGATGAACAGAAGATAAAGGAAGGAAAACTGATGCTGCGGGCAATAAATGATGATGATTTTGTAGTTGTCATGGACGAGCGTGGGCAGGAAATGCGTACTGTTGAGCTGGCCGGGTGGCTGAAAAAGACATTCATGCTTCCGGCAAAAAGGCTGATATTTGTGATTGGCGGGGCATGGGGATTTTCCGGAGAGGTGTACACAAGGGCCGATTACCGTATATCGCTGTCGAAGCTTACATTTCCGCACCAGCTTGTGAGGCTTATCTTTCTTGAGCAGCTGTACAGGGCTTTTACCATTCTGAAAGGCGAACCTTATCATCATGAATAGCCAATGAAATGAAAAGATTCCGCAAAATAATATTGCTGTGTGCTGCAACATCGGTTTTGGCCTTTATGGCTGTTATAACCGGAAAACTTTATTTCAGCGACTACGAATACCGCTTGAGAACGCAGCATTTCAACCGTATTCTGGCCGGGAAGGAAACCATAATGGAGTCGTGTCTCCGCAATATGGAAGCCATAATATCCGATTCGGCGCATCGTGGTTACGATGCAGAAAGGGATGTATTCAACACAGCCAGGAGAAACGGAATTGCCATATTTGAATATTCAGATGACACGCTGGTTAACTGGTCGGATGATAATTTCGATGTTCCGCTGCGCTTTGACGACACCCTTTTCGCCGGTCCGATGGTCTTTTTACAGAACGGCTGGTTTGAGGTGAAAACAGTGAAGGCGGGCAACAGCGTTATTACCGGTCTGCTGAGACTAAGGACAGAATACGGGTTTACCAATGATATAATACGCAACGGTTTTGAACACCGGTTCCGCCTGTCGGAGAATGTGGGTTTCAGTTTCGATGCTGATGCTTCGGAATATCATGTAAGCGACGGGAACGGTAATTTCCTTTTCTCACTGCTGTTTCCTGCGGGCAAGGAGATAAATTACCTGATATCGATACCGCTGTCGTTCTGTGTGCTGTCGTTTATATTTCTGATATGGACTATTATCGCTGCCGGACGTATGGCCAATATATTAAGCAGAACAATGTCGGCAGCTGTTTCAGCCGTTTCGTTTGCACTGCTGTATGCGGCGCTTCTGCTGGCAGGCGAGCCGCAGGTGCTGGCTATAACAGGCCTGTTTTCTCCTTACAGGTTTTCACTTAACGGCTTTGTGCCATCGCTGGGACATCTGCTGGTTTTAGCTGTTCTGACAATGCTAACGGCAGCTGTTTTCTTCAGAGACTTTCCCGATTTCAGGAAAGATAGAAAAACTGCGTTCATTATAAAAACCGTATATACGCTTGCAGCCGCGGTGTTGTTTGCCGTATTCCATTTCATGTTCAATAGGCTTGTATCAACGTCGAACATAAGTTTTGAACCGTACAAGGTGCTTGAGCTTAGCTGGTATTCGGTTGCCGGGTTCACAGCCCTGCTGCTGTTCCTGCTGTCACCTTATTTTATTCTCCGCAAAATGTTTAATATAAAACCGCTGCCCGGAATACCCGAGGTAGCGGTTATTTCGCTTCTTGCAGCACCGGTATTTTACCTGTTTTTCCATAACAGCATGAACGACTTCCTGATGCTTTTCATGTTCTGGACGGTTTTTGTAGCCGTAATATGGATTGCGGCGAAACGCAGCAGGCATGCACGATTCAACATTACAGTAGCAGTGGCCATGATTGCAGGCCTGTATTCGCTGTATTTCATCACAGTTCTGTCGCAGGAAAAGACAACCGAAAATCTGAAAATACAGGCCGTATCCCTTTCAACCGAAAACGATCCGGAAGCGGAACATATACTGCTCGATATGTGGCCGGTAATTTCATCCGACCAGGTGTTGAAAAACATGATGCTGTCGGAAAGATTCAACACCGGCAGGGAAGATTTCGACAGGATATCAACCTGGCTGAGCGAAACATACTTCACCGGATACCTGGATAATTATAACCTTATCATTATCCTGTGTTCGGACAGGGAGATGCTTAGGGTAGGCTCCGATACAACCTTTTTTGAGAACTGTTTCGATTTCTTCGATTCAAAAATAGAGCTTACCGGACAAAGACTTACCGGAACCGGGTTTTACTTTACCGACAACCAGAACGGAAGGGCTCATTACCTCGGAAGGCTGCTCTATGAAACAGGTAATGGTGCAACAAACGGACTGTTCATAGAGCTTTACAGCGATGTTAACTTGTTGCAGCCGGGTTATTCCGAATTGCTGGTAGATAAAAAATACCATAAATATGCCGGTCTGAAAAACTATTCATTTGTAAAATATATAAACGGTGAGATGGTTCTGCGCACCGGCGACTTTGCCTATAGCAAAACAGATGCCGGCTATATAGACAGCCTGGCCGACTACAGGATATTCAATGCCGAAGGCTGCGACCATGTGCTGTACAGAAGCGGTAACTCAACGGTAATTATCTCAAGGCCCGAACTGAAACCAGGCTACCTGCTTATATCGTTTGCATACCTCTTTGCATTCATACTTGTTTTCCTGAACCTCATTGTGCTGCTGATGCGGACACCATCGTTCCGAAGGCCCGGAACTATGAATTTCCGCCAGAAACTGCAAATGTCGTATATAGGCATACTGCTATTCTCGTTCATTATGGTCGGTACGGTTGTTTCTATTCTCACAATACGCGAATATCAGAACAAGCACAGCGACAGCATAAGGGAAAAACTGAACTCCGTTTATTACGAACTCGAACAGTGGCTCGGCAACGAAGATTCTCTGTCGTCAGGCTGGAGCGATGACGAATACGCTTCCCTTAACGAACTTCTTATCAACATATCGAACACCTTCAACACCGACGTAAACATATACGGCCTGAACGGATACCTTATGGCCACATCGCGGCCGGAAATATTCTTCCGGAACCTCATAAGCCAGCGAATAAACAATGTTGCCCTCATAAACATGCGCGACCTTACGCGCAACGAGTATTTCCAGCAAGAAAATATCGGGAAGCTCGAATACATTTCGGCATACATACCCTTATACAACAACAGCGACCAAATGCTTGCATACCTAAACCTGCCATATTTCAGAATGCAGAGCGCCCTTGCAAGCGAAATATCAAACCTGGTTGTAGTGGTTATGAACTTTACATTCCTGCTCGTAGTTATTGCCATGAGCCTGTCGGTAATTATAAGCGGAAGGCTTACGGCCCCGCTGGCAATGCTGAGCGAAAGGCTGGCGTCGGTTGGCGTTGGCCGTAAAAGCGAATACCTGTCATACAAAAGCGAAGATGAAATAGGCGACCTTGTAAGGAAATACAACAACATGGTTGACGAAATTGAAGAAAGCGCAAAAAAACTCGCCTTTTCGGAAAGGGAATATGCATGGCGGGAAATGGCCAAACAGATTGCCCATGAAATAAAAAACCCCCTTACCCCAATGAAGCTTAACGTGCAGCTGCTGCTGAAGTCGTGGCGCAACAGCTCGCAGGGATTCGACGCCCGGATTGAAAGCTTCTCAAAAAACCAGATAGAATACATCGACAACCTTTCGACCATAGCCACCGCATTCTCGTCGTTTGCAAAAATGCCGGGCAACAACCCCTCCGACGTTGACCTGAAGGGCCAGATACAAACGTCGCTCGAACTGTACCGGAATACCGAGAACGTAACCTTCAAAGTCAGCTGGCCTGTGGAAAGCAGAATAACAGTTTATGCCGACAGAGAGCAGCTGAACGGGGTCTTTTCAAACCTCATAAAAAACGCCATACAGTCAATTCCCGCAAATGAACCGGGGATAATTGAAATTGGCATCGAAGTAAAAGGCGCCAGGGCAATAGTGAAAATTACCGATAACGGAGCCGGTATCCCCGAAGGGCTGAAAGAAAAAATGTTTACCCCAAACTTCACCACAAAATCATCGGGAATGGGCCTGGGGCTGTCAATAGCCAAACGGTATGTTGAAAATGCCGGAGGAAACATCTGGTTCGAATCGCACGAAAATGCCGGAACATCATTTTTTATAGACTTCCCGATAAAACACACATAAGGGAGCACAATAAGGCGCAAACATACAGTTCCCCAAAAAACATTGCCGCATAAATATTTCCTTTTATGCAGGCTTTTATATAAGTTTGCGGCTAATGAAATATTATTATAATATCTGGCTCATACTGATGGCTCTCTCGGCGCCGACGGCCTCTCTCTCTGCACAGGGTAACCAGATAGGCGGTGTTATTAACACATACAGGCATGTAACCGATATAGCACCCGACCGGCAGAGTGTTGGTCTGGACAACGTTGACGGCCTGGCTCGCGGCGACACCATTTTGCTCATACAGATGAAGGGCGCAATAATGTACGGCGATTATGGAGGTTCTACAGGTTATGGCACGCTTGCCGAGTTGCGCGGAGAGCCTGGCAAGCATGAGTTCATGATAATAGATAATATTTCTGCAACTTCCGTAAGTTTCACAAGAACGATAAAAAACAACTATGACGTAAGCGGACTTGTTCAACTTATTAAGGTACCTTCTTTCAGTTCGGCACATGTAGCCTCAACCCTTACGAGTGAGCCGTGGGACAGTACCACTGCCACCGGCGGGGTACTTGCATTTATTGTTGGCGGCACGCTTTCGCTCGGCGCCGATATCGACGTTGCCGGAAAAGGTTTTAAAGGCGGCAGCGCTGTTAACGATAACGGCACCCAGACAGCAAATGACTTGTACTATAACACTGCAAGCAGCGCCGCAGGAGAAAAAGGAGAAGGGGTGGCAAATTATGTTCGTATTGATGCTGCCCCCACAATTGTGCCAACGCTTCCGGACTATGCAAAAGGCAGAGGAACAAACTTTACAGGCGGCGGCGGAAGCAGCGCGTATGCCGGTGCAGGAGGAGGCGCCGGGTGGAACAACGGTGGCCAGGGAGGCAATCCAGCTCCTTCTGCTATTCTCGGATATGACCCGGGGCCTGATAGATGGGGGCAGCAAAGCAAGTCCATAATGGGCACATCTTTGGGCGAAATGAACAATCGCCTTTATCTCGGCAGTGGCGGCGGCGGCTCAACATATAGTAATGTACCGCCGGAACAGTTGGAACTTGTATCCAACGGAGCCAGCGGCGGCGGTATAGTAATTATTATATGCGGCACGCTCGAAGGCAACGGCCACTCGATAATTGCCGACGGCGCAACCCCTTCAGTAACCGCATCGGGAACAGCCGGGGCAGGCGGCGGCGGCGGCGGCGGCGCCATAGCCGTTTATGCGCACAGTTTTGCCGGTGGCGCTGCAGGAAACATTACGCTGTCGGCACAGGGAGGAAAAGGAGGAAATACAAACAATTTCTATGGAGAGGGCGGCGGCGGCGGCGGCGGATTCATCATAACAAAAACCAGCGACAATAATATCCCGGCTTCGGTTGCAAGGCTTTATAATGGAGGCGACCAGGGTAGCGTGAATCCACCAACTTATACCCAGGTCAGCCTGCCAGGCTCTATCGGATATGAGGCGCCGAATTTCTACACCCCCATCCTCAACGGATTCCTTTACAACAACATCTACTCCGAAGTTACAGGCAACAGCATCGATTCGGTATGTTACAGCGCACCAATCATGGACATTACGGGCTCCACACCCGCAATACCCGACGGTAGCACCGGATTTATAACGTGGCAGCTGGCTGTCAAACAAAACCCTGACGATGTGCCCCTGGATACCGATTATGCAAATATTCAAGGCCACGAAAATATTCCGCTACCCCTCGGCATTGACTATTTGGGCACGGGTGCACCTCTACTGCCGCCTGCTCCGCCATCATACACAGTATGGATAAGGCGGGTAGTAACCGCAGTCATGCCTGCCGAAGATGATGTTATTGACACAAGCCAGCCGGTACGTATAACAGTTCACCCCGAAATAGAAGGCAACACCATA
>JAITVX010000008.1 GCA_031285575.1 Bacteroidales bacterium | reverse complement strand
TACCAATGACATAATTGCGTAAATTATTGATTTTAAGCAAATATGTCATATCCGCATTATGCCCCAAAACTTTGGGGTGAACTCTCGCAATGACGAACTCTCATCATGCACGTCATTGCGAAGGCAGAGCCTGAAGCAATCCAGAAAGTGTGTACTGCATGGATTGCTTCCCGTTTCGTACCTCGCGGTCGCAATGACGAACAGGGTATTGAAGTTCTGTTTTCCGAAGAAGTATAGTCCAAAAAAAATCGGCGCAAACAGGTTTTTGGGCCTTAACGGAGTATCGTTATTTTACCAAGACATCATGCGGATGATTTTTTTAGTTAAAACTGTCAAAAAACAAGCTTTAATATTCAAACAATTTTAACTTTGCCGCTGCATTTTTCGGAAAACAGATAGAAAACATGTCTAAACCAGCGACAGTCAGTCATCAGGGAGTTGTCAGTAAAATTGACGGTAGGCATATTGCTGTGGTAATAACTTCCGAATCGGCATGTTCTGCATGTCATGCTGAAGGAGCCTGTTCGATGTCGGGAAAAAAAGAGAAAATAATTGACATAACCGGCAGCTACAACCTGAAGGAAGGCGACAGCGTTATCGTGCAAATGGAAAAATCGTTAGGATATTCTGCCATTATCATCGGGTATCTTATTCCGCTGATAACGGTAATTGCAACACTTGTTATTTTTCTTGCCTTAAATTTTAAGGAATCGCACGCAGGTATTTTTGCATTGCTGTCAATTTTTATATACTATATTTTCCTGCTGCTTTACAGAAAGAAGATAAACAGTAAATTTATATTTTCATTAAAAGCTTTATAAATGAGTTCAACAGTAATTGTTACAATAATCAGTTTAAGTTTGCTCGCAGCCGTTTCTGCTATTATTCTTTACTTTGTTGCCCAAAAGTTTCACGTAGTTGAAGACCCCCGGATTGACGACGTACAGGCTGCCCTTCCTGCCGCCAACTGTGGAGGATGCGGCTATGCAGGATGCAGAAACTTTGCTGAAGCTCTTGTTGCCGCTGAAACATTTGATGGCCTTAACTGCCCCGTTGGCGGAAACGAAGTTATGAAATCGATTGCAGGCATGCTTGGCAAAACAGCCGGCGAAGCAGACCCTTCGGTAGCGGTACTGTTGTGCAACGGAACCCCTCAATACAGGCCCAAAACCACCCGCTACGACGGAGTTGTGAGCTGTCAGATACAGCACAACCTGTATCTTGGAGAAACAAACTGTTCCTATGGCTGCCTTGGAGATGGTGATTGCGTAAAAGCATGCGGGTTTGACGCAATTATGATAGACAGTGAAACAATGCTGCCAGTCATTTCCGACGACAAATGCGTAGCATGTGGAGCATGCGTAAAATCGTGCCCCCGCCATCTTATTGAACTTCGTAAGAAAGCAAAAAAAGACAGGAAAATATATGTGGCATGCTCAAACTGCGACAAGGGGGCTGTGGCGATAAAAGCCTGCAAGGTTGCCTGTATAGCCTGCAATAAATGTCTAAAAGTATGTGAGTTTGGTGCAATTACAATTGAAAAAAACAGGGCTTACATAGATGCAAAGAAATGTACATTCTGCAGAAAATGCGTAGCAGAATGTTCTACACATTCCATTATGGAGGTTAACTTCCCACCCCGCAAACCCAAAGTTGAAACTGAAATGCTAACAATTAACGGTTGAAAAGATATAAATGATGATTTATAAAACGTCTCATACATTCCCCAAAGGCGGTATTCATCCACCCGAATATAAGCTGACCCAAAATGTCCCGATTAAGCCGCTGCCTGTTCCGAAAAGTGTAATCATACCTTTATCACAGCATATAGGAGCCGCTTCTGCTCCGGTTGTGGCCAAAGGCGATCATGTCAAAACCGGCCAGGTAATTGCTGCTGCAAACGGTTTCGTTTCATCCAATATCCACTCGTCAGTTTCAGGGGTTGTAAGTAAAATAGATACAGTTATCGACGCAAGCGGCTACAGGCAGAGTGCAATTTTTATTGACGTTCAGGGAGACGAATGGATTGATTCGATAGACCGGTCTGTCAGCGTGATAAGCGAAATTGAACTTGCGCCCGAACAGATAATTGAAAAATGCAGAGAGTTGGGAATTGTAGGGCTTGGAGGAGCCACCTTTCCATCGCATGTAAAACTTGCTGTTCCGAAAGATAAAAAATGTAGTATCCTTATTATAAACGGTGTGGAATGTGAACCATACCTTACATCCGACCACCGTCTGATGCTCGAAAAAGGCGAAGAAACACTTATCGGCATTAAAATACTTATGAAAGCCTTGCATGTTGAAAAGGCGATGGTTGGTATTGAAAGCAACAAGCCCGATGCAATTGAACATTTAAAAGAACTTAGTAAGCGTTTTGATGGCATTTCGATTCACAGCCTTACGGTAAAATATCCGCAGGGAGCCGAAAAGCAGCTCATCAAAACATTGACGAACAGAGAAGTTCCCTCAGGTAAATTACCCATAGAAACAGGTGCGGTGGTTCATAATGTAGCTACGGCCTATGCTGTTTACGAAGCCGTTCAGAAAAACAAGCCGTTGATCGAAAGGGTTGTAACAATAACAGGAAAATCGCTGTCGGCTCCAGGTAATTATCTGGTAAGGATAGGTTCGCCTGTAAACAGTCTGATTGAAGCCGCAGGCGGATTGCCCGACGACACAGGGAAAATTGTAAGCGGAGGCCCAATGATGGGGAAAGCACTCCAGAATACCGGTATTCCCACATCTAAAGGAATGTCGGGAATTATCCTGTTCCCAGCTTCCGAATCGATAAGGGGAGAAACAGGGCCGTGCATCCGGTGTGCCAAATGTATAGCCGCATGTCCTATGAATCTTGAACCGCACCTGCTAGCAAATGCATCTATGAAAGCCATGTTTGAACGAACGGAAAGCGAAAGAATTACCGATTGCGTAGAATGTGGCTCGTGCAGTTATACATGCCCTGCCGGCAGACCTCTGCTGGATTATATAAGGCTTGGCAAATCGACCGTAATAAAAATGGCCCGCGAAAGAAACTTAAAATAACAGAAATACAATTTACATGAACAATCAGCTCAATGTATCGCTCTCCCCACACATTCATGGAAGAGAAACAACGCAAAAACTGATGTTTGGAGTGGTCGTAGCTCTTATACCAACTATCATTGCTTCGGTAATATTTTTCGGAGCAGGAGCTATAATTACAACAGCCGCAGCCGTTATCTCATGCGTAACTATTGAATATCTTATACAACGATTCATGTTACGCAAGCCAGTATCTATTACCGATGGCTCGGCACTGGTAACAGGATTGTTGCTGGCGTTGAATCTCCCTTCAAACATACCTTTATATATGATAGTTATTGGCAGTATGGTTGCTATTGGGGTGGCAAAAATGACTTTCGGAGGATTAGGCAATAATCCATTCAACCCTGCACTTGTAGGAAGGGTATTCATGCTTATATCATTTCCGTCGCACATGACTACGTGGCCAGCTCCGGCAGGGTTTGCAACAGGTTATATTGACGCCGTAACAGGCGCAACGCCTCTTGCCATAATCAAAGAAGGAATTAAAAACGGAGAATCAATATCGGAACTGATGCTGAAAATCCCATCAACAGCCGAAATGATTCTTGGGAAAATAGGAGGTTCGATGGGAGAAGTTTCTGCCATTGCGCTTATCATCGGATTTATCTACCTGCTTTATAAAAAAATCATTACATGGCATATACCAGTATCCGTTATAGGCAGCCTTGCGTTGTTTACTTCGATACTTTGGATAGCCAACCCCGACATTTATGCCGGTCCTTCATTCCACATACTTTCCGGCGGAGTTCTTCTTGGGGCAATATTCATGGCTACCGATTACGTAACATCGCCAATGAATCCGAAATCAATGATACTGTATGGATGTGGCATCGGGATACTGACCGCAATTATCAGGATATGGGGTTCTTTCCCTGAAGGTGTTTCCTTTGCAATACTTATTATGAATGCTTTTGTTCCGCTTATGAATACTTACATAAAACCTAAACGATTTGGAGAGGAGGTAAAAAATGGCTAAGACAGAATCGTCATTTAAAAACATGGTTATATCGCTTACGCTGATTTCCCTCGTAGCGTCGGCCGGCCTCGGGTCTATTTATGAATTTACAAAAGGCCCCATAGAACAGTCGAACCTTAAAAAGAAAGTTGAGGCGATAAAGCAGGTTGTACCTGAATTTAACAACGATCCATACAGTGAGATGTTGAGAGTTCCTACCGGAGAAGGCGATAGCCTTGATGTTTATCCGGCAAAAATGAACGACAATATAGTCGGGTATGCAATAAACACATACACAGCAAACGGATTTAGCGGCGATATTCTATTAATGGCCGGATTTAACGTAAATGGCTCAATATATAATATAGCAGTTCTTGAGCACAAGGAAACTCCGGGACTGGGAACCAAAATGAATGAACCGTTTTTTAAGGATCAGTTCAAAGATAAAAATCCATCGGAAACTGTAATGAAAGTAAAAAAAGACGGTGGCCAGATTGATGCTATCACATCTGCAACAATAAGTTCGCGGGCTTTTTGCGATGCCATTCAACGGGCTTACAATACATTAGAAAAAGGAGGTTTAAAATGAATCAGCTTAAAAACTTCACAAAAGGTTTCATAAAAGAAAACCCCATACTCGTTCTGGTTCTCGGAACATGTCCTACGCTTGCTACAACATCGTCGGCAATAAACGGCTTGGGTATGGGAGTTGCAACGACTTTTGTATTAATAGGTTCAAATGTGTTTGTATCGTTATTGTCCGGTTTAATTCCCGACAAGGTAAGAATACCTGCATTTATCGTAATTATTGCGTCATTTGTTACCATTGTCGATCTTCTCATGCAGGCTTATGTTCCATCACTTTACGAGACACTTGGTATATTCATACCGCTTATTGTGGTAAACTGTATAATCCTCGGACGCGCCGAAGCTTTTGCAAGTAAAAACAAGGTTCTCTCGTCATTAGTTGATGCCTGTGGAATGGGGCTCGGGTTTACTGCAGCGCTTGGTATTCTTGGCGCATTTCGTGAGATTATGGGCAGTGGCTCCATATTCGGATATAAATTTATTGCCGGCGACGGTATCATTGCCTTTGTCCTTGCTCCCGGAGCGTTTATTGTACTGGGATACATGATTGCATTAGTAAACAAAATAAAAAAGAATTAATCCGCTAAAATTATGGAATACATATTAATTATAATATCGGCAGTATTTATCAATAACGTTGTTCTTGCCCAGTTTCTTGGTATATGTCCGTTTCTCGGGGTTTCAAACAAAGTAAGCACAGCGCTCGGAATGGCAATTGCTGTTACCTTTGTTATAACTCTTGCAACTATAACCACATATCTTATACAGATATACATGCTTAATCCGCTGGGAATAGAGTTTATGCAGACAATTACCTTTATACTTGTTATTGCCGCACTTGTACAAATGGTAGAGATAATACTTAAAAAAGTAAGTAAACCACTCTATCAGGCACTTGGAATCTTTCTTCCGCTGATAACAACCAACTGTGCCGTGCTTGGAGTTGCAATACTTGTAATAAAGAAAAATTACAACCTTCTTGAAGGAGTAGTTTATGGAGCATCCACGGCAATTGGCTTCGGACTTGCGCTGATAATACTTGCGGGCATCAGGGAACAGCTCGAACTTGCCGATATTCCTGAAGGCATGAAAGGTGTTCCCGTATCGCTTGTTACAGCCGGCATACTGGCTATTGCATTTATGGGTTTTACAGGTATTGTTAAGTAATAAGCAGTTGTTTTTGTGTCGTAAATATTAAAAAAACTTAATTATTGTAAGTTTTGTCTATATTTGTTAAGTATATCTTTATAAAATTTGTATTTTTATATACTTTTGTAAGAAGAATGTTTGATGTTATTTTAATCTGTTATTATCATAATATTTTATATAAACGTAAATAATTAACTGAAAATGAGAAAAAGAACTCTACTTGCTGTGCTGTTATGTCTTATGGCTCCGGCTTTCCTGTTTGCCCAGACATACAACATCGTTATCAAAGGCGGTCATGTTATAGACCCCAAAAACAACATTGACGGCCCAATGGATATTGCCGTCAAAGATGGTAAAATAGCTCTTGTTGCAAAGAACATTGATGCCAAAAACGGTGTTCAGGTTGTTGACGCAACAGGAATGTACGTTACTCCTGGTCTTATAGACATTCATGTTCACGTATTCAGAGGCCCCAATGTGGACCAGCAATACATGAACGGCCCCAATTCTGTTCCGCCTGACGGATTTACATTCAGAGTTGGTGTAACTACGGTAGTTGACGCTGGCTGCGCAGGATGGAGGACATTCGCCGATTTCAAAAAACAAATCATCGACGTTTCTCAAACAAGAGTCCTTGCATTTCTTAATGTTGTGGGAGAAGGAATGAGGGGCGGCCCGTTTGAACAAAACCTCAAGGACATGGATGCCAGACTTAGCGCAGAATGTGCAAAGAAATATCCTGACGATATTGTTGGTTTTAAACTTGCCCACTTCTCGGGACACGACTGGACACCTGTAAAAACTGGTGTAGAAGCTGGGAAAATCTGCAATATGCCGTTTATGGTTGACCTTGGCGGAGCTAATCCGGCTCTTCCTCTTGACTCGTTGTTTTTACATTACTTCAACCCCGGTGATATCTTTACCCATTGCTACGGGCAACTTGGGGCCAGCCGGGAAAGCATAGTTGATGTAAGCACAGGTAAAATGAGGCCATTTATGGATGCAGCTAGAAAAAGAGGTATTACTTTTGACGTAGGTTATGGTGGCATCAGTCTCGCTTATTCACAGGCAATACCCGCTGTTAAAGAAGGGTTTTATCCCGACGCTATCAGTACAGATCTTCACATTGGCAGTATGAATGGCGCTATGAAAGACCAACTTACCTGCATGGATAAATTCCTTGCCATGGGGATGGACCTTAAAAGTGTTATCAACGCCAGCACATGGAGACCGGCACAGATTATTAAACGTCCGGAGCTTGGACATCTTTCGGTTGGAAGCGAAGCCGATATAGCAATTCTTTCTTTAAGGTCAGGTGAATTCGGGTTGTTCGATTATACAGGCCAAAAGCTTGATGCTGACAAGAAAATTGAATGTCAGATGACTATCAGGGCAGGTCGGATTGTTTATGACCTCAATGGTATTGCAACTCCTGTTGTTGCGCCACGCCGCAGGTCGTAACTAATTTTGGTTATTTTGCAATATCTAATATTTTAAAAATGAAAAAAATATCTTTGCCCGCCATGTTGTTGGTTATTATTACTTTTGCAGTTTTTTCCTGCAAAAGTAATAACAATGCGGGTGGTTATAACATAGTTATAAAGGGGGGACATGTTATTGACCCCAAAAACAATATTGACGGGCCTATGGATATTGCCGTTAAAGATGGTAAAATAGCTCTTGTAGCAGAGAGTATTGACACCACAGGTGCCCTTCAGGTTGTTGACGCAACAGGAATGTATGTTACACCCGGTCTTATTGACATGCATGCCCATGTGAACCAAAGAGGTGCCGGGCCAAACCCTATTCCTGCCGACGGTTTTACATTCAGAGTTGGTGTAACCACAGTAGTTGATGCCGGTTGTACAGGTTTTAGAACATTTCCCGAATTCAAAAAGCAGGTTATCGATATTTCGCAAACAAGAGTTTTGGCTTTCCTCAACATTGTTGGAGAAGGATTGAGAGGTGGCCCTTTTGAGCAAAATATCAAAGATATGATGGTTGAACCTGCCGTTGAATGCGCAAAACAATACCCTGACATAATTGTTGGTTTTAAACTTGCCCATTTCGTTGGACACGACTGGACCCCTATTTTGCGTGCCACTGAAGCAGGAAGGATTTGCAACAAGCCGTTCATGGTTGATCTTGGCAGTGCAACACCACCACTTCCTCTTGATTCGTTGTTTCTGCATTATCTCAATCCTGGCGACATCTATACACATTGCTATGGAGGTGGAGGATCTGGCAGGGAAAGTATTGTTGACTTAAATACAGGCCAGTTGAGACCTTTCATGCCTGATGCAAGAAAAAGAGGCATTTATTTTAGTGTAGGTCATGGTGGTGGAAGTTTCTTTTACCCAACAGCAATTCCGGCTACTAAAGCCGGGTTTTATCCGGATGTTATAG
This sequence comes from Bacteroidales bacterium, assembly GCA_031285575.1. GTDB lineage: Bacteria > Bacteroidota > Bacteroidia > Bacteroidales > VadinHA17 > LD21. Next base: position 561 of record JAITVX010000008.1, on the reverse strand, counting down.
ATACGGACCTTAATGCTTCAAGCATGAACGGAGCCATGAAGAATATACTTATCTGTATGGATAAGTTACAGGCTTTAGGCATGGATTTTAAAAGTGTTATTTCATCCGTTACATGGAATCCGGCTCAGATAATCAAGCATCCTGAGCTTGGCCATCTTTCAGCAGGCAGCGAAGCTGATATCGCTATCCTTAGCGTGAGAACGGGTAAGTTCGGTTTAGTTGACGGTAGAGGTGAAAAAATAGAAACAGACAAGAAGTTGGAATGTCAGATGACAGTTAGAGCTGGCAGGATTGTATATGATCTCAATGGGATAGCCAATCCTTTGGTATTACCGCGTTAAGTCAATATAATTTTAAAAATAAGTTTTAAACACTGAAATATTAATTAACTATGAAACGCAGACAAGCAATTAAGAATCTGTCGATACTACCTGTATCGGGAGTAGCCCTTGGAAGTGCCATAACATTAGAAGCATGCACATCAGAGGCATCCAAGCCTCAGAGGGATATATTCAAGGAATTGGGTATAAGGACCTTTATTAATGCGGCAGGTACCTATAC
>JAITVX010000003.1 GCA_031285575.1 Bacteroidales bacterium | reverse complement strand
TATTGTTTTCGAGGCTGCATGGCAACGCATCGTACGGCGCATTTATAACAACGATAACTTCAACCCTGCATTCGGGCTCTCCAGCCTCCGCTAGCGAATCAATAACTTTGTTTATACCTATTTCTCCATATGACGGTATTACAACGATAATACCTGTACCAGCATCGGGTTTCGCGTCAATAAACTGCGGGAACAGGGTGTTTTTTTCAATATAGGCCGAGGCAAAACTCATCGCCCTGCTTATTTTTTCTCTGCCTGATATTTTTTATTAAGACCTTCTACTACCATGCCCGTTACGTCGAGCGACGAGTCTCCATACAGCACAACGCTTCCGAAGCTCTTGCCAAGAACATAGCTGTAATTATAATTGCTTTTGTTTTCTTCAAGGAACTTGGTTATGTAGTCAATAACCTGACGGTTCATAACCTGTTCTTCTTCCATGAGGCTTGCCTGAAGCTGGTCGCGCAGATTAATAAACTCCTGCTGCTGCTGCATGAGGGCCTGTTCCATTTCGGCTGCCGTTGCGCGGGTTACAAGCCCCTTGCTCACTTTGTCCTGAAAGTCGCGGGCGTCTCTTTCATACCTGCTTCCTTTGGCGTTAAGCTCCACTTCCGCTTTTTGCTGCTTGTCGAGCAGGTCGTTTCTGCGATCCTGAAACATGTCGAATTTAAAAATAATAGTATCAATATTAACATAAGCTATTCCATCGGCAGGAACGCCGGCAATTGTTGCACTTTCACCGCTCGCTGCGTTCCCTGTCTTTTTTCCTGTAAAGTGAAGCGCATAACTGCCAATTACTGCCAAAAACAGTACTGCATACAAAATAATGGATATCTTCTTCATTCTATTAAGTTAGTTTATTAAAAAAAAAATAATTCAGCCGCAAATATAAGCAAATTAAAATATCCGAAAAGTATTGGTACACAAAAATGCTGTTTGACGGTATTTTATGCTTTTTGCGAGAAGGAACAACGAAGCAATTCTTTGCTGCGTTCCGGATTGCTTCACTTCATTCGCAAATAACGAACAAAATACTTGTTTACATTTCCAGCAGGAAACCGGTAATCATGTATTTCCATGCTGTCGGTCAGGGCAAACGCACGAAATTTTATGTGGCAGGCTTCGTTTTTTTCGTCATTACACACCACTGTCAGGTGATACGAGATGCACACTTGGTCTGCAGAGGTGTACGCCTGACCAATACTGCAGTTAAAAATGCAAAAGCCGACTTCCGGGGCATTATACAGCGGCCAACTGCTGCTCGCTGCCACCTTTATATACTTACGGAATGTGTCTGCTGGCAAAAAGCCAATGCCCTGCCGTACCATATCATGACAGGCTTAATGCTAACAGTAAATTTATTGTCTCAAAGTCCACTCCAAAACATTACCATGAGCAGTTCACCCGCACCAGGTGTATACGAAGCCACCGTGAGCATTACCTTGAACCACAGGTGCCAGCCCTGCAATATTGTCAAAAGCCATACTGTGCAGTTTAATGTAACCAACCTGAGGGAAGGAACTAGCATTCTGCATATTTACTACGGAGTAAGTACCAAACCTGAAATAACACAGATTGTGGTGCAGTATTAATGAGCACATAGCTGTTATTGTCTGCAAGCTAAAATACCGTATAATCATGGATCTGGAACACTTTTGCACATTTGTGTTTTAATACGCATTACTGGCAACTTGCTTTTACTGTTAATCCACATTCTTAATAAATTACACACTATAGAGAGGCCGAATTTCTAAAAAATGTATAGTTGAATTTGGCTATAAGTCTTAATCGTATTATATTTGTCGCCATGTTTTTTGCCTGTGCAAAACAAACAGGTAAAAGAAACTATTAATAAACAAGTTGAACCGTCAATAATTAACAGCATGAAAATTCTGGTATGTATAAGCGTTGTTCCCGATACTACAACCAAGATAAAACTCACTGAAGGCAACGCATCCATAGATATTGCCGGCATACAATGGGTAATCAATCCATGGGACGAGCTTTCGCTTACACGCGCTCTCGAGCTTAAAGACGATGCTTCCAATGGAATCAATTCGGTAACTGTAATACACGTAGGCACTACCGTATCCGAGCCGGTTATACGAAAAGCTTTGGCAATTGGGGCCGACGATGCAATAAGAGTTGACGCCGAACCTGTTGATGCATATTTTACTGCCGCTCAGATTGCAGAGGTAGTCAAAAAAGAAAACTTCGATATTATCCTGTGCGGAATAGAATCAAGTGATTTCAATGGCTCAACTGTTGGAGGAATGATTGCCGAGTTTCTTGAGATACCGTCAGTATCTGCCGTTTCCGATATCAGGTTTGTCGAAGGAAAACCAGCCCTTGTACGTGAGATAGACGGAGGACGGGAGAACATTACCGTTTCGGTCCCTTTTGCGGCCATTGTTCAGAAAGGAATTGCCAAGGAGCCCAAAATAGCTGCAATGAGAGGCATTATGATGGCAAGAACAAAGCCAATCAAACTATATCAGCCTTCTGCTGTGGAACCGCTCACTGAAGTTGTTATGTATGAAAAACCGGCGCCGAAAGCCGCATGTAAATTTGTTGACGCCGATGCCCCGCGTCAGTTAATAACGCTTTTGCAAAACGAAGCCAAAATTATTTAATCTGTTTTTAAACCGTTAACAGCAATAACTATGTCGATACTTGTATTTACCGAGAATTGGGAAGGAAAATTCAAGAAACTTTCTTACGAACTTGTTTCATGGGCTGCGGCTGTCGCCAAAATGAACGGAAGCACGGTTACGGCACTGTCAATCGGAAACGTTGACGACGCCGAACTCAAGTCGCTTGGAGGCTACGGAGCCGATAAAATTATAAATATTAAAAACGACGCCCTGCTTACCCTCGACAACAACGCTTATGCAAACGCAATAGCATCGACTGCGGTCGATACGGATGCTAAAATCGTCGTTCTGTCGAACAACAACACCGGCAAAGCCATTGCCCCGCATCTTTCGGTAAGGCTCAAGGCTGGCTTAGGTGCCGATGTAAGTAAGTTGCCGGTAAGCCTGAATCCGTTTACGGTTTATAAAAGAGCCTACTCGGGAAACGCATTTGCACACCTTACTATAAAGTCTGATATAAAAATAGTAACCCTTGCCAGAAATTCTTTCGATATAGTCTCCACATCTAACAATGCAGTTGTTGAAAATAAAACTGTTGATATAGATGGTTCACAGGTGAGAACTGTTGTAAACAGCGTAGAAAAACAGAGTGGCAAACTGCTGCTTACCGACGCCGATATTGTTGTGTCGGGAGGAAGAGGAATGAAATCGCCCGACAACTGGGCGCCTCTTGTTGAGTTGGCCGACCTTATAGGAGGTGCTACCGCATGTTCAAGGCCGGTTTCCGACGAAGGATGGAGGCCTCACAGCGAACATACAGGACAAACAGGTAAAATAATTGCCCCAAATCTTTATATAGCTGTCGGAATATCAGGAGCTACACAACATATAGCAGGCATCAGTGCATCAAAATATATTGTAGCTATCAATTCCGACAAAGATGCACCAATATTTGAAACAGCCCAGTACGGTATTGTAGGCGATGCGGCAAAAGTATTGCCAAAACTGGTTGAAGCCGTAAGGGAAGTAAAGAGATAATATCCGAAAATCCATTGTAATGAATTGATACTAAAAGCAATTTTGAAAAAACATTTATGACAAAACAAATAATTTTTGCTTTTACGCTCGCTGTTACTCTTGGCATATTTGCATTTACAGTCAACCGACTAATAAGCTTTTTCAGGTTTACCAAACCTTCTTGTCAAATTAAGGATTTCTGGAAAAGAACACTGCTGACAATAGAAGTAGCGTTTGGACAAACAAAAATATTCAGGAAACCTGTGGTCGGGCTGGCTCATGCGCTTGTTTTCTGGGGGTTCTGCTTTATTCTGTTTGGAAGTGTGGAGATGATTATCGACGGACTTTTCAGGGTAGAAAAGTCCTTGAAAGTATTTGGCCCCGTATATGACTTCATCATGGCGGCAGGCGATATTTTTGCACTGGTTATAGCAATACTTATTATCTTTTTCCTTGTGCGTCGTATTTATGGTCATATAAAACGTTTTGAAGGAATTGAGATGAAACCGTCGTCGCATAAAGATGCGAACCTGTCTCTTACCTTGATATTATTGCTGATGATTTCGCTTATGGATATGAATATCGGGTATGTAGGTTTTTCCATTTCTGAAGGTACGGCTATTGAAGGGAAATATCCCGTTGCAGGCTTGTTGCTGCCGCTGTTTGGCAGTATGAGTGCTCACGATTTCAAAATGGTTTATGAAGTATCGTGGTGGGTGCATATACTTCTGATATTTTTATTTGCAAACTATTTGCCATACTCCAAACACTTCCATGTATTTCTATCGGTTCCGAATGTTTTCCTGACCAGGCTTGAACCTTTGGGAAAGTTGCCCAATATGGACAGTATTACACGCGAAGTAAGGCTGATGATGGATCCGGAAGCAGCTTTTCAGGCTATACCCGAACCGGCTGTTGTGGAGCGCTTTGGAGTTAAAGATGCTGAAGATTCGACATGGAAAAACTATTTCGATTCACTTTCCTGTACGCAATGCGGCAGATGTACATCGGTTTGTCCTGCAAATATTACAGGAAAACGTTTATCGCCCAGAAAAATAATGATGGATCTTCGCTCAAGGATGAAAGAAAAAGGGCCAAATATGGTAAAATATGGCAAAGACTTCAATGATAACCGGTCATTGCTAAGGGATTTTATTACCGAAGAAGAAATATGGGCATGCACAACCTGCAACGCCTGTGCAAAAGAATGCCCGGTAAACATTAACCACCCCACACTGATAGTTGACATGCGGCGTTACCTTGTTATGGAAGAGGCGTCGGCGCCGGGTGAGCTTAAAATCGTGTTCAATAATATTGAAAATAACGGTGCTCCGTGGCAGTATTCGTCAGAAGACCGTCTGAACTGGGTAAAAGATCTTGAATTAAACACTAAATAACCCTCATCATCCTGCACAATAAACGAACAGAAGAAATGAATACCTTAAAAATAGAAATACCTGTAATGTCGGAACTCGTTGCAAGAGGCGAAAAACCCGAATACCTTTTTTGGGTAGGATGTGCCGGAGCTTTCGACGACAGGTACAGAAAGGTTGTAAGAGCCTTTGTCAAAGTAATGGTACATTCAAAGGTGAATTTTGCAGTTCTCGGGAAAGAAGAAACATGCACTGGTGATCCGGCTCGAAGAGCTGGCAACGAAATGCTGTATCAGATGCAGGCTTTACAGGTTATAGAGACGCTGAAACAATACGACGTTAAAAAAATCATAACAATTTGCCCTCACTGCTATAACATATTCAAAAACGAATATCCTGATTTGGGGGGTGTTTACGAAGTACTAAACTATCTTCAACTTCTAAACATGCTTATTGAAAACGGCAGACTGAATGTGAAACCCGAAATGTTCAAAAATACTGCCGTTACATATCACGACCCATGCTATCTTGGACGCGCTAATGACATTTATGATGAACCGCGCGCAATATTGAAAAAACTGTCGGATAATGTAATTGAAATGGAACGCAATAAAAGTTTTGCACTTTGTTGCGGAGCTGGAGGGGCGCAGATGTTTAAAGAAGCTGAAAAAGGAGACGAGGAGATTTTTATTAAACGGACGGAACAGGCCTTAAAAACCGGAGCAAAAATTATAGCAACCGCTTGCCCGTTTTGCATGACGATGCTTACTGATGGTCTAAAATATAAAAACAGAGAAGAAGATATTAAAAATCTTGATATTGTCGAATTAATGGCACAATCACTCGAATTATAACTAACGAAAAATAACTATGGAAGATAGCAAACTTCTTAAAAGCGGTGAATTTCTTGTATCCGAAATAAGTTCCGATACAATGTTTATTCCCGAAGAATTTAACGAAGAACAGAAGATGATTGCACAAACGTGCAAAGATTTTCTTGAAGTTGAAGTGTATCCCAATCTCGAAGATGTTGAAAAAAGCGACAGGGAACTAATGAAAACTCTTCTGAAAAAGTCAGGGGAACTCGGATTGATGGGAATATCAATACCCGAAGATCTTGGAGGTTTCGGACAGTCGTTCATAACCCAGATGCTTGTTGCCGAAACTACAGGAGCCGGCTATTCCTTTTCGGTAGCCTACATGGCACACTGTGGTATAGGTACATTGCCCATAATGTATTACGGGAACAGCGACCAGCGGCAGAAATACGTTACAAAACTTGCCTCCGGAGAATCCATCGGAGCATACTGTCTTACCGAACCTGGAGCCGGGAGCGATGCAAACTCCGGGAAATCGAACGCAAAACTGAGCGAAGACGGTAAACACTACATCCTTAACGGACAGAAGATGTGGATTACCAACGCCGGCTTTGCCGACACCCTCGTAGTGTTTGCAAAAATAGATAACGACAGGGTTTTAAGCGCCTTTATCGTTGAAACAACCTACCCCGGCGTAGTAATAGGCCCCGACGAACATAAAATGGGAATCAAAGGCTCGTCAACAGCACAGATATACTTCAACGACGTTAAAGTACCTGTAGAAAACCTTCTCGGCAAACGCGGTGAAGGCTTCCGCATTGCCCTTAGCATACTTCACATGGGACGCTTGAAACTCGGAGCAAACGTAGTAGGAGCCGCCAAAAAAGCAATAACCGACTCGGTAACATACGCCAATGAAAGAAAACAGTTCGGAACATACATTTCGTCGTTTGGGGCAATAAAACACAAGCTTGCCGAACAGGTTATCCGCACATTTGCCGCCGAAGCAGCCGTGTACCGTGCAAGCGCCGACATAGACGCCCTTTTGGCAAAACTGACAGCCGACGGCGGTGACTACGGACGCGCCGCAACCGAAGCAATAAGCCACTATGCAGTTGAAGCCGCAATACTGAAAGTGGCAGGTTCGGAAATGCTCGACTATGTAGCCGACGAAGCCGTTCAGATATTTGGTGGAATGGGATATTCTGCAGAAACTATGGTTGACAGAGGATATCGCGACTCGCGAATAAATAGAATATTTGAAGGGACAAATGAAATAAATCGTCTCCTTGTAGTTGATACAGCAATGAAACGCGCAATGAAAGGTGATTTCCCTCTGTTTGCTGAAGCCGAAAAACTGTGGAACAGTATGGAAAAAGCAGCATCCCCGGAAAAAAATGGCGAAAGCTACTTTGAAGAAAAACACCGCTACATCAGAAACTTCAAAAAAGCCATACTGCTCTGTATCCATGGAACAAATACCACATTCGGAAAAACAATTGTAAGCGAACAGGAAACACTGAACAACATTGCCGACATGATGATGGCAACCTATCTGTCTGAATCACTTGCATTGAGAATAGAAAAAATGGAAATCATGAAAAAAGATGTGTCGCTTTATAAAGACATACTCGACGTGAACGTGCATAATGCTGCCAGCACAGTAAGAAAAGCCGGTCTCGATGCAATAAGTTCCTTCTGCACAACCGACACATGCACACAACTGATGAAAACCATCGACGAGCTGACAAAAACATCGTGTATCAATGTAAAAGAAGCCAGGAGACGAATCGCCGACAAACTGATAGCCGATAACTGTTATAAATTTTGACAAATTCAAAACTGAATATACGGGTGCATAGATATTATGCACCTTTTTTATTTTATGCAAAACATTTTCTCCGCCATTGCAAGAACCTATCGCAAAAAAATGTGGTATAATGATTAGGTAGTATATGCCTATCTTCGCATAATGATCTGTACTGTTTGTACCGTTTTTTGTTTAGTGCTTTTTGTTAAAAAACTAAGAAGCTGTTTTGAATTTATTCCATAAATTTATTAAGCATGATTTGGCAGCATGTAATTTGTATCATTGTTTCTGCTGATTCGGTTCTGTATTCGTAATCAGTGGTCATTCTTCTGTAGTTCTCA
>JAITVX010000219.1 GCA_031285575.1 Bacteroidales bacterium | reverse complement strand
GTGAGAAATAACCTTCGTACAAATAAGTTAAGCCCGCAATCTTGCGAGCGTTTTCTTATTCTTGTACTTTCAAAATTTCTCACGTTCTTAGAGGCAAGAATAAAGCTAAACGCTTTTTATGTTGTGTTTAAATCGGTGTAATTATTCGTTTTTCAATGTTTCATAGGCAAACGTGTTTATTAATTTGAAGACAAAGATAGTAAAATTAATATTCGGCAATGCAATTTTACTTCTGTACATGGTAAAAAGGCGATGCACATACAGTAAAAACAGTTATTATTTAATATACTTATTCGGGAAATATGCAGTATGTTATTGCAAACGCAGTATTTAGCATCGTCATCACATGCAATGCCTGAAGCAATAACGAACAGGTTATTGAAGTTCAATTCTCCGGAGAAATCTGTTGGATAAAAATACATTAAAGAATAAAACGAAAGTATTTTTACTAAAAACAACATGTTTTCAACGGCAAAACTGCACATTTTTTATACTTTTGCAGTTTCGTGGACTAATGTTGAGCATTCAACGCATTGTAAATATAAATAAGTATAAGATGAAACCTGAAAAAATTACGCATAACGGCAATACCGTAAAAACGCCTGATAACCCAATAATACCGTTTATTGAAGGCGACGGTGTTGGGCCAGATATATGGAAAGCATCGGTAAGAGTGTTTGATGCCGCTGTTGAGAAAGCATACGGCGGCGCAAGGAAGGTTTGCTGGCGCGAAGTTCTGGCCGGCGAAAAGGCTTTCAGGCTCACGGGCAACTGGCTGCCCGATGAAACGATAAACGGTTTCAGGGAATACCTGGTTGGTATAAAAGGCCCGCTGACAACACAGGTGGGAGAGGGGATGCGCTCGCTTAACGTGGCATTGAGGCAGATTCTCGATCTGTATGCCTGCTACCGCCCGGTGCGTTACTTTAAGGGTGTGCCGAGCCCGGTGAAAAGGCCTGAACTGGTAGATATGCACATATTCAGAGAAAACACCGAAGATATTTATGCAGGCATCGAGTTTATGCACGGTTTGCCCGAAACGGAAAAGGTAAAGAGTTTTCTGATAAACGAGATGGGAATTAAGAAAATAAGATTTCCGGAAACATCGTCGATTGCCATAAAGCCGGTTTCGGTTGAGGGCACCGAGAGGCTTGTAAGGCAGGCTATCAGGATGGCTGTTGAGAAAAAGCTTCCGTCGGTAACTATTGTTCATAAAGGGAATATTATGAAATATACCGAGGGGGCGTTTATGAAGTGGAGTTATGCGCTGGCGACAAGGGAATTTGGCGACAGTGTGTTTACGTGGGAACAGCACCGTCAGATAGCGGTACAGCAGGGCGCAGAAGCTGCCGACAGGGCGCAGCAGGAGGCGGTAGATGCAGGCAGGGTGATCGTTAAAGACGTTATTGCCGATGCCTTTCTTCAGCAGATATTGACGCGGCCGGCGGAGTATTCGGTTATTGCTACACTGAACCTGAACGGCGATTATATTTCGGATGCTTTGGCGGCAATTGTGGGAGGCATAGGTATTGCCCCAGGTGCAAATATAAATTACGACACCGGCCATGCAGTTTTCGAAGCTACGCATGGCACCGCGCCGAAATATGCTGGCCAGGACAAGGTTAATCCCGGGTCGGTGATACTTTCGGGAGCCTTGATGTTTGAATACATGGGCTGGAGCGAGGCGGCGGCGCTGATTTACGAAAACATAGAGAAAACAATTCTCGGCGGAATGGTAACGTACGATTTCCACAGGCTTACCGACAATGCCACACTTGTGAAAACATCGGGGTTTGCCGACGCAATAACAGCAAATATTTATAAAGGGAAAGGTTGATTATGATATACAGTTTATTTTCAAAACTTGAAACAGATGTACAGAATGCATGCCAGATAGACAACGATTTGTTTGAACAGTACGACGTGAAACGCGGCCTGCGAAACAAGGACGGCACAGGGGTGCTCGTAGGGCTTACCAACATAGGCGACGTTGTAGGATACAGGAAAGAGAACGGCGCCGTTGCGCCTATACCGGGCAAGTTGCTGTACCGTGGCATCGACATTGAGGCGCTTACTGCAGGTTTTCAGCAGGAAAACAGGCATGGTTTCGATGAAACGGTGTATCTGCTTCTGTCGGGGCGCCTTCCCGACAGCGGCGAGTTGCAGAAATTTTCCGCTTACATGGCGTCGCTGAGAGAGTTGCCCGATCATTTTACGAAAAACATGATTCTGTCGATGAAAGGCAAGAACATACTTAACATACTTGCCCGCTCGGTGCTTGGGCTATATACCCTCGACAAACGTCCCGATGACATATCGCTTGGCAACATGCTTGAGCAGTCGATTAACCTTATAGCCAAATTTCCGACCATTGTAGCATATTCGTATCAGGCGCTGAGGCATCTGTACAAAGGCAAAACGCTTTCGATACGCCATCCGCAGAAGCATCTGACTACCGCCGAGAACTTTCTTTACCTTATAAAAGGGCATAACTCTAAGTTTACAAAGCTTGAAATCGACCTGCTCGACCTTCTTCTGGTTTTGCACGCCGAGCATGGAGGCGGGAACAACTCGACGTTTACGATGCGCGTTACCAGTTCGGCCGAAACCGATATATATTCGTCGATAACCTCGGCCATCGCCTCGCTTAAAGGCCCGCTGCACGGGGGGGCCAACATCAAAATGCTTGAGATGATGGAGAACATAAAGGCAAACGTGAAGGACTGGAAGGATGAAAGCGAGGTTGAACGCTACCTGCTTAAAATACTTAACAGGGAGGCAAACGACCGCAGCGGCAAGATATACGGCGTTGGTCATGCAGTATATACCATATCCGACCCCCGGGCTACCATACTGAAGAAAAAAGCCAGGGAACTTGCCATTGAGAAAGGCCGCACGGATGAGTTCAGGCTTTATGAGCTGGTTGAGCAGCTTACCCCTAAAGTATTAAGCGCATTCAAGGGCGAACGGTTTACGAAAGTTGTCTGTATCAACGTTGACTTCTATTCGGGTTTTGTATATGGCTGCCTCGAAATACCGAAGGAACTTTACACGCCACTGTTTGCCGTAGCAAGGTCTGCCGGCTGGTGCACCCACCGCATAGAGGAACTGACGTTTCCTGCCAAAAGAATCATAAGGCCGGCTTTTAAGAATGTAGTAAGTCCTCAGGCATACATACCGCTTACGGAACGGTAAGATAGGATAGGGAGGTGTGCTGTGTTGCGCTGCATCTCCTGTCTTGTTTTCTTAATGCACCGGTAGCTCTTCAACGGTAAATATGTCGCGGCGATCGAAGCGAAACCAGTATTTTATGGCGTTTTGCCTTACAAGCTCCCAGTAGATATTGCTGTCGAGACCGTTTACAAAGTTTATTTCCTTCAGTTCGCTGTTTATTGACTGTGCAAGTTCACTGTTAAGTGTGAGTCTTATTGTTCTGCCCATGTATGTGAACTCGGCGGAGGGAAGCGGTGCGTCGTTCCTTACGGTCAGCAGGCCGTGTCCGGGTGTTGCGCCGGTGCTTACCTGAAGCCCGTCGTTCATGCAGCTTAGCGGAGGCGTTGAGCCGGCAAACGATGTAACTCTGAATTCATCGACGCCGGTATTGAAGTATTCCCTTGCACGGATTCCCATTTTCACACCAATTATTGCATAAACACCCAGGTGCCGGTGCAGTTCGTTGGCAAAAACTCCCGATGTCCATTCGTCAATGCCGTATTTGCCGATAATATCTTCCACATACGGCTCAACGTCGGCAAAGTAGAATGCCGGGGCAATGGGTATCGACTTTATTACCTGGTTGCGCTCTGTTGTTTCGCCAGATATTATCTTTATGGTCTGCTCTCTCAGCATGTCTGTATCCAAAGGAGAGGTTTCCATGCTGCCGGATGCCGAATCGGTGCTGAAATATTGCGGATAGTGGATGTAGAGCGGCACGGCGTCGTCAACAAGTGTGAGCGGAAAAGTATGTCCGGGAGCAGATAAAGCAAAAAGACTGCCGAGCATTGAGGAATATTTGTTGTTAATGGTTTTGATGCATTCTGCAAGTTCGTCGGTGTAGAATATACCTTCGGCCAGCGGTTTTACCACCGTAAGCGGTATGCCGCACTGCATTATACGGTTTGCCGCCTGCGGGTCGATACTGTAGTTGAATCCTTTGGTGTCGTCAATGCCGTCGGCACTCCATACTATGCGTTTCACCTTCTGGCGGAACTTGGGTATTGCATCCAACGCCTGCGATGCGGTTGACAGCCCTCCGAGGCATACCATGGTGAGGCTGTTTTCTTCTATCGACAAAAGGTGACGGAGCTGCGGAAGAAAATCAGCAGGAACAGTATTTCGTGCCACCGCCTCATCGCCCCATTTTGCCACTTCCGCTACTCGAAGGCGTGGCGAAACATAATTGCAGCTGCGGTTTACCCACACGGGTATGCCCTGGTGGCCGTAGCTGTTGAGCAGGCTTTTTATTTTGAGGTATCCTGTTCCGGTATCGAGGGCTCCGGGCGATACGGTGATGGCTTCTACTCTTACGTCGGGCGATGCCAGAAGCATGGTAATGGCTTTAATGTCGTCGATGCCGGCCTCGGTATCAACAATTACGTAATGCGCCGGTTTCCACGGATGCGTAAAGGCCGGGGATGTTATCAGCATGGCTGCAAGCAGGATAATAATTTTTTTCATTCTCCGCGCAAGATACAAAAAAGCCTTGTCTTTGCAATTGCCGGGCTATGTTTCAGCGGCATTCGGTTTTTGTTACCTGCGAACCTATTTTTACATCCTGCCGGGTTTGCTGGGTAAGCAGGTCGAGGCCACAGTATTCCGTTTCTGGACTTTCCTGGGTTTTAAAACCGTTGTCGTAGGTAACGGTTCTGCAATAACCGCAGTCATCACCCGAATCGCATGACGGTGCAGCCCACGCAATAAACACAAGGAGTGCAAGGAGTATGATTTTCGTTTTCATAAGTTGAATTTATCAACTCCAAAGATAGTAAAT
>JAITVX010000195.1 GCA_031285575.1 Bacteroidales bacterium | reverse complement strand
GCGTTGCCGTTTGCCTTCACGGGCGTGTTCCTCGCGCTCTGGCTCACCAACACCCCGCTGAGCCTCACGGCGCTCATCGGAGCGGTGATGCTGGTAGGCATCGTGGTGAAGAACGGCATCGTGATCGTGGACTTCACCAACCTGCTGCGCGAGCGCGGCGAAACGCTCACCCACGCGGTGGTCAACGCTGGCAAGAGCCGTCTGCGCCCTGTGCTGATGACCACGCTCACCACCATCCTCGGTATGCTCCCGATGGCGCTCGGCATCGGCGAAGGCTCCGAGCTGTGGCAGCCTATGGGTATTGCCATAATAGGCGGGCTGACCTTCTCAACCATATTGACACTCGTTGTTGTGCCAATTGTATATACCATCTTCGGCGCACGTTCGCTGAAACGCCAAAGGAGCAGCAGAATTGTGATGGATGAGAGATAAGATAAATTCAGAACCTTGATTATTATGATTAAGAAACTACACTAATCATAATAATCAAGGTTCAGATAACTGTATTAATTGTTAATAATATGAACTTGGAAAAACTGCATCATGTTGCAATCATCGCTTCTGATTATCAACGGTCAAAATACTTTTATGTTAATCAGCTGGGCTTTGAGATTATCCGGGAAAATTATCGCCCGCAACGGCAGGATTATAAATTAGATTTAAAGATGGGAAACTGCGAACTTGAACTCTTTGGAATCCCCAATAGTCCTCCACGTCCGTCCTACCCCGAGGCATGCGGTCTGCGGCATCTCGCATTTCACGTAGAAGATATTGAAGCGGCAGTATTGGAGCTTAATGCAAAGGGAATATCAACAGAACCTGTTCGCATGGATGCTTATACCAATAAAAAAATGACGTTTTTTCAGGATCCCGACGGCCTGCCTCTGGAGTTGCACGAATAACGAATTGCTAAATGATTGTCGGATATTGTACACAACCTTCTCCAGAAACCATTTTGAAGCTTCCACACACCTGGAAACTATTTTTACGACCGTTTTGAAAACTTCCACATATCTGAAAACCGCTTCAAGGCATTTCACCCCGAAACCCGACGGGGTTGCCGGAGGCAACTGGGGCAAATAGAGGGTACAATATCCGACATTCATTAAATCTAAAATAAAATTTAAACAAAATATATAAAAGCCGCTTAACATCTTTCAAAAAAGATGTACTTTTGCCGCAATTTTAAATATTTACAGCTATGGAGTTACTCGACTGGAAAAACCTTCCGTTTGGCTATATGAAGACAGACTATAATATACGCTGTCAGTTCAAAAACAATGAATGGGGAAGTTTGGAAGTTTCATCTTCGGAATACCTTAATGTTCATATTGCCGCTACCGGATTACATTATGGGCAGGAAGTATTTGAGGGTTTGAAGGCCTACCGGGGCAGGGACGGGAAGATACGACTGTTCCGCTGTCGCGATAATGCACAGAGGATGATCGATTCGGGTGTCTATCTGCAGATGGCTGTACCGCCGGTTGAAATGTTTGAAGAAGCCGTTGTGAAAGCGGTGAAACTCAACGAGCATTTTGTACCGCCCTATGAGTCGGGTGCAACGCTTTATGTGCGTCCACTGCTGTTCGGCTCAGGTGCACAGGTTGGTGTTAAACCCGCAAAGGAATATCTATTTGTTGTGTTTGTTACTCCGGTGGGGCCATATTTCAAAACAGGTTTCAAGCCGGTGGATGTGATGATTACTCGCGACAGCGACCGCGCCGCACCGCTTGGCACCGGCAATATAAAAGTAGGGGGCAACTATGCCGCAAGTCTATCGGCTGCCGCTGAGGCACAGCGGCTGGGCTATTCAACCTGCCTTTACCTCGATGCCAAGGAAAAGAAATATATCGACGAATGCGGGCCTGCCAATTTCTTCGGCATAAAAAACAATACGTATATCACACCGGCATCGCACAGTATATTGCCGTCTATTACCAATAAAAGCCTGATGGCACTGGCCGAAGATTTGGGTATAAAGGTAGAGCGCCGTCCGGTAGAGGTTACCGAACTGGAAACTTTCGAGGAAGCAGGCGAATGTGGCACGGCGGCAGTTATTACGCCAGTAGGGAAGATATTCGACCCGCAAAACAACCGTATATACGACTACGGTAGCGAAGCTGGGCCTGTGAGTACACGCCTTTACAGCCTGTTGCGAGCCATTCAGTATGGCGATGCGGAAGATACTCACGGATGGGTGTCGTTCGTGGAATAAAAAACTGAAAGCGGTGAAATCGAAAGAAGGCAGGTCGTCAAACATAAGGCTCAAGGGTTCATACATAACGCTTGTTGTGAGTGTATCGCTTGTGTTGTTTCTGCTCGGAGCCTTGGGGTTACTCCTTATCAATGCAAAAGAGTTGTCGGATTATTTTCGCGAAAGCCTGTCGTTTTCGGTAATGCTCGACGACAACGCAAGGGAAGCCGACATGCGGATGCTGCAAAAAGATCTTGACGCCAAGCCTTTTGTAAAGTCAACCGAATATATTTCCAAAAATGCAGCGGCAGCCAAAATGAAAGAGGAACTTGGAGAAGACTTCATAGCCTTTCTGGGCGACAATCCGCTTCCACCGTCGATAGACGTATATCTCTATGCCGGATATACAGGCCCCGACAGTGTGGCTAAGATTGAAAAATATATTATGGAATATCCTTTTGTGAAAGAGATATACTATCAGGAATCGCTACTTTTTCTTATAAATGAAAATGTAGGAAAAATCAGTTTCTTCCTGCTCATCATCAGTTCATTTCTTTTTCTTATTGCCGTTACCATAATAAACAATACAATAAGGCTTTCAATTTATTCTAAGCGTTTCCTGATAAGAACAATGCAGCTGATAGGGGCTACAAGGGCTTTTATACGCAGGCCTTTTATTGTGCAGAGCGCTTTTCACGGGTTGGTGTCGGCGCTTGTGTCGATGTGCCTGCTGATAGGGTTGCTCTATCTGGTAGAAAAGAAATTTTTCCTCCTCTTTACGTTCAAAAGCATAGACCTGCTTGCGTTACTGTGTGCAGGAATCATCGTTTCAGGCATTTTAATAAATACCATTTCAACATTTTTTTCTGTTAACAGGTACCTTAATGTGTCGGAAGACCAGCTTTATATATAGCGATATTCGCATAAGTAATTGTTCATAATTATTTCACATATAATAAAACGGTTGTATTTTCATCCTATACAAGATGCAAATACGAATGAGTATCAGGATATTGACATTTACGGTATCAGAGCGGAACGCCCTCGCTTTCGGTTTCCGCAAGAGGGAAAACCTCTGTTTCCGGATGCGTTGTCGCTGCGTATTG
>JAITVX010000183.1 GCA_031285575.1 Bacteroidales bacterium | reverse complement strand
GGCGCAGCACGCCCTGCAGGCAATGCTTCAGTTCTCATTTTAAAACAAACAGCACGCAACAATGATACGCTACGCACTGCCCCTTTGCCTCCTGCTCGCCGCTTCATGCGACAGCGGCGACATTTATCCCGAACAGCGGCATCCGGAAGAGGTGCAAATGAATATACACGCCACCTTCAGGTTTGCAAACACCGGAGCCTTCCCGCAGAACTACCGCATCGTATGGGGCGCCTTCACAGGCACGTCGCCCTACCCGCTGGCGTTTGAAACAGTTGCACCGGCCGGCGACACATGGAATGCAACGCCCCTGCAAACCGTGCCGCGCGGAGCCGACCGCATGGCGCTTGCGCTGGCAGAAAAGAACGAAAACAAAACAAGGTATGTGTTCCGCGAATTTCGCATAGACAACACCGTTCCCGATATGAACATAGCCGAAACGGTCGATCTGGCCACCTTCAGCCGCATACAGGCGCAGGTATTCACGCCGCAGTGCATACAGTGCCACGGCGCCGGCGGCATGGCCGCCGGCCTCAACCTCACCGAGGGCAATGCATACGGGCAGCTGGCAGGCGTGCCGGCCAACGCAGACAATTCCGACAAATACCGCGTTGCGAAACACAGCATCCGCAACAGCTTTCTGATAGACGTGCTTACATCGCGCCCCGAAACCGTTACAACCAACCACACCACACTCTCCACGCTCGACGCCGCCGACGATGTTGCGCTCATCAGCGCGTGGATTATGTCGGGCAATACAGAATAGAACATGAAACATACAACCATATTATTAAACAACCTCTCCGTCAGCATCCGCTTCTCTTCCTTTGAAAGGAACAGCGCCGGCGAATACCACGCCTTCATCGAAGGCAGCAATATGCTGCTTAACGCCGAAACGCAGTATGCCAACATAGGCAAAGCGCTGAAGCACCTTGCCGCGGAAATACTGCCCGCTTCAGCAACGCTTGTGCTGAAGCGCTATTTTGTGAGCGACGCCGTAAACCACGAACCGTTTCTGCGCAATGCCGGCAGCACACACGCAGCCGTTTCCGTTGTGCAGCAACCGCCCGTGAACGGCGCGAAAGTGGCGCTGTGGGCATACTTTGTTGAAAATGCAACGGTAACGCCAAACGGCGAAAACGCCATTGCCATGGAGCGTTCGGCCTACCGGCACCTGTTCGACATGCAGATGCACAACCACAAGCCCTGCGAGTTTATGCAGACCGAAGCAATACTGTGCCACTACACGGGCAAGCTGCAGAACGACGGCTGCACGCTGGCCGCCAACGCCATCCGCACATGGATATACGTGCAGGGAGTCGATACGCACTACGCCGGCATGGTGAAGGCCCGCAAGCTCTATTTCCACGAACTCGGCCTGTCGAAGCGCACGCACTACCTTGCCAGCACAGGCATCGAGGGCAAATACATACACCCCGAAACAACAGTGCTGATGGACGCCTATGCCATTGCAGGCATTGGCGCGGAGCAGATTACCTACCTCAAAGGCTCCACGCACCTCAACCCTACGCACGAGTATGGCGTAACATTCGAGCGCGCCACGGCGGTCGATTACGGCGACCGCCGGCACATATTCGTAAGCGGCACGGCAAGTATCGACAACACCGGGCAGATTGTAGCTCCGCTCGACATTGGAAGGCAGACCGAACGCACGCTCGAAAACATAGAAGTGCTGCTCGGCGAAGGCGGCGCAACGATGACCGACGTGGCGCAGATGACAGTATATCTGCGCGACACGGCCGACTGCCGCACCGTTTCAATGTATCTGGAAGGGGCATACCCCAACATACCAAAGGTTATTGTATGGGCGCCCGTATGCCGCCCGGGCTGGCTTATAGAGATAGAATGTATTGCCGTCTGCGGAACCGGCAACAGCAAGTTTGCCGTGTTTTGACGGTGTCAGATCCTTTTAATATCGGCTCCAAGGGCATTCAGCCTCGTGTCGATGTTCTGGTAGCCGCGGTCTATCTGTTCTATGTTGTGTATTACGCTTTGGCCTTCGGCTGAAAGGGCTGCTATCAGCAGGGCTACCCCTGCCCTGATGTCGGGCGACGACATGGTGGCTGCCCGGAGCCTTGCCGACCGGTTGAGCCCTATTACGGTGGCGCGGTGGGGGTCGCACAGTATTATCTGGGCTCCCATGTCTATCAGCTTATCGACGAAAAAGAGCCTGCTTTCAAACATTTTCTGGTGTATGAGCACTGCGCCTTTTGCCTGTGTGGCGGTTACGAGGAAGATGCTCAGCAGGTCGGGTGTAAGCCCTGGCCATATAGCGTCGGCAATGGTCATTATGGAGCCGTCGATGAATGTTTCTACTTCGTAGTGCGATTGCTGCGGTATGAAGATATCGTCGCCTCTTCTTTCAAGTTTTATTCCGAGGCGGCGGAACGAGTCGGGTATTATTCCGAGGTTGTCGAACGATGTGTTTTTTATTGTTATTTCCGATTCGGTCATTGCGGCCATGCCGATGAACGACCCTATTTCAATCATGTCGGGAAGTATTGTGTGGCTGCATCCGGCAAGCGCCGGCACTCCGTCGATGCAGAGGAGGTTCGAGCCTGTTCCGGTTATCTGCGCTCCCATGGCGGCGAGCATTCTGCAGAGTTGCTGTATGTATGGTTCGCAGGCGGCGTTGTATATTGTTGTTCGTCCTTTGGCAAGCGCTGCGGCCATTATGATGTTTGCGGTTCCGGTAACGGAGGCTTCGTCGAGGTGCAGGTAGGTTCCGTTCAGTTCGCCGGCGTCGATGCACATCAGTGTGCCCGATGTGTTTGAGCCGAGCCGGGCTCCGAGTTTCAGGAAGCCTGTAAGGTGTGTGTCGATGCGCCGGCGCCCTATTTTGTCGCCGCCGGGTTTTGGCAGGTATGCCTTGCCGAACCGTGCCAGCAGCGGGCCTACTATCATTATTGAGCCGCGGAGCGAGGAGCTTAGCGACTGAAATTCGTCGGTTTGAAGGTAGTCGAGGTCAATAGTGCCGGCTTTGAAACCTGTTGCGCCGCCGGGTTCGCCGGTAATTTCAACGCCCATTTTGCACAGCAGGTCGATGAGTTTGTCAACGTCGGCAATTTCGGGTATGTTGCTTATGGTTACTTTTTCCGACGTTAGAAGTGTGGCGCAGATAACCTGCAGCGCTTCGTTTTTTGCGCCCTGTGGCGTTATTTCTCCTTTAAGGCGTTTGCCTCCCTGTACAATAAAAGAGCCCATCAGTGTTTGCCGTATCCTTTCTTTTTATTGAATTGCTGCTTGCTGTTCTGGTTCTGGCCGTGGTTTTGCCGGCCGTAGTTTTTATTCTGCTGTTTGGTGTGCTGCTGTTTTCTCCTCGCATTCGCCTGAGCCTGCTGCTGAACCGGTTCTTTTACTTCCATTATTTTAATGCCGTCGGTAATGTTAAGCTTCCCGCGCGACAGTGTTTTGATGTCGTTTATAATAACTTCGTCGGACACCTGGCTTCTGTTCCATGTTACATACGACTTTTTCATCTGGTTGGCGATAAGCGAAACGAGGTGTTCCTTTTCCTGGCCGTCGTCGAGTTTAACGGCTGCATTAATCATGTGCTCAACTATTCTTCCGTAGTGAAGAAACCTTACTCTGCCATGCGCGTATGGTATGCTGTTGGGCTTTGCTTTGAGTTTCTGTTCTTCGGGCGGCTCATAGGGCGAATCGATATCGAGGCCAAAGTCGGAAATAACTGCCAGATGGTCCCACAGTTTATGTTTGAAATCGCCCACATCGCGCAGGTGTGTGTTGAGGTTTCCCATAACCTTAACTATGGTTTTTGCGGCTCTGTTGCGCTCGTTGCGGTTTTCTATGGTTTTAACGTAGTCAACCATTTTCTGCACGTTCCGGCCATATTCGGGCAGGGTCATCCGTTGCCGCTGTGTGTTGTAGTCGTAAGTCATCATTATTTCATTTAAAAAACACCGGCAAAGCTAAACAATTAAAACAATTACGGCAACCTGTTTTTATATATAACAGCATGAAAGGCGCGAGGGAAACATATTCTTTTTATGTGCGCGGCCTGCAGGGGAGCCTGCAGTTGCTGTTCCTGCAGCCTGAGGCTTGCAGCATGGTGCAAGGCACCTTTTACGCATGCTGTAAATCACCTTTTACACATGCTGTAAACCACCTTTTACGCATGCTGTAAATCACTCTTTACACATGCTGTTGCACACTCGCAACAGTAGATTGCTTCCAGCTTCGCACCCCGCGTTCGTAATGGCTGAAAAAGGAGTGCGCCATTGCAGGCGCTGCCGTCTTTATTAAAGACCAAGAAACTGTATTGCCATTCCCGACAGGAAAATTGTGGCTCCGGCAATAAGGTGGCTGTATTTTTCTACGGGCTTAAGGTTAATACGGTTAAGCCCAAGTTTAAATGCCAGAACGGTCAGCATCATTGTTGCAATGGTTACCGCAGCAAACACAGCGGAAACAAATACCGCTCCGGCAACGTTGCTCCTGGCGGCAGGATACATGAGGATTGGTATAAGCGGTTCGCAGGGGCCGAAAACAAAGATAAGGAAAAGTATCCACGGCGTTGTTTTTACGGCGCCGGTTTCGTGAACATGCGTGTGTGCACCGGAATGGCTGTGTTCGTGCCGGTGTTCTTCACATCCCGAATGGTTGTGGGAATGGGTGTGCCGCCTGTTTTTTATCAGGTTACGTACACTTATCATCATGTAAACAAGCCCGAAGGCAATGAAAAGCCATGCAGCAATGCTTCCGCGGACAGATTCGGCATCAACAAGCTTTGCCACCGATATTCCTGCCGCAATACCAACCATTCCGAGTATTACCGAACCAAGCACATGCCCAACGCCGCAAAGGAACGTAATGAGCATTGTCCGCCTTACCGTCCACTTTCTTGCCTCGCTCAGAACAATAAACGGCAGATAGTGGTCGGGCCCCAGCAGTGTATGGAAAAAAGCAAGCGAAACAGCTGTAACCGACAGTATGGCAATAGAGTTTTCCATTATTGCTTATCTTTAATGAGCTAATTTTAAGCTGCAATTATAGATATAAAATATGAAACCTTTTCATAAACCGGAACAATTCCGTACAAAACATCATAAAACCTCTTCCATCCCCCGCCCTGAAGACAAACCGGCGCACCGGGTATGAGCTGGGGAGCTGCTTTTATTCATGTTTAAATATTTTTAACAGAAATGTATTAATTGTTGTTTTTTAGTTATTATTTCGCAGTTTAAATCTCTTTATAATTAATTCTTAATTATGGAACAGTTAACAATAAGGGAGGCGGTTACGCGGCGGGAGCTGAAAGATTTTATCTTTCTTCCCGAACAGGTGCATGCAAGGGAGCCTGAATGGCTTCATCCGATTTATGCCGACGAGAAGTTGCTTTTCGATAAAAAGAGAAACAAGTCGTACAGATATGCCGACACCATTATGCTGCTTGCCTACCGCGGCAAGCGGTGCGTGGGGCGGGTGATGGGCATTGTGAACAGGCGGTATAACGAAATTCACGGAGTTGACGACGGCCGGTTCTGCTTTATGGAGTGCTATAACGAGCGTATTGTTTACACCGCGCTGATGAACGCCGTTGAAGCCTGGCTGCGCGAACAGGGCATGAAACGGATTATTGGGCCTCTGGGTTTTTCAGACAAGGATCCGCAGGGGTTTCAGGTTGAAGGGTTCAAGTTGCCGCAGGTGATGACGAGCGCTACCAATTCGCCCTATATGGCGCTGTTTACCGAAAAAGGCGGCTTCCGCAAGAAGGTTGATTTGGTGAACTACGTAGGGAAGTTTCCCGATGTGTTTCCGGAGGTTTACGAACGTGTGCTGGAGCGTGTGAATGGGCAGGGCGAGTATAAGATTGTTGAGTTCGGGTCAATCCGCGAGTTGAGACCGCATATTACAGGCATACTGGAGGTGATGAACCAGTCGTTCAGCGAGATTTATGGCTTTGTGCCGCTTAACGACGGCGAGAAGATGGAATTTGCAAACAGGTATCTGCCTGTGCTCGACCCCAAGTTTGTGAAGATTGTGATGGCTGGCGGGCGTATTGTGGCATTTGCAATTGGCATCCCCGACCTTAGCGAGGGCATAAGGGCTGTGCGCGGGAGGCTTTTCCCGCTGGGGTTTCTGAAGGTTATGAGGGCGTCGAAGCGGTCGAAAAAGCTGCTTATGATGCTCGGTGGAGTGTGCCCCGAGTATCGGGGCAAAGGCCTCGATGTGCTGATGGGGGTTAAGATTCTGAAGTCGGGCATTGAGCATGGAATGGAACAGCTCGACAGCCACCTGGTGCTTGAGGATAACGCGAGGATGCGCAGCGAGTATGAGCGCGTGGGGTGCGAGGTGGTGAAGCGGTTCAGAATTTATGAGAAGGATTTGTAGATTACGCTCTGGGGTGATACATGTTTACGGTGTCGCGCAGGAAGCTGCGGTCGAGGTGCGTATATATTTCGGTTGTAAGGACCGATTCGTGCCCCAGCATTTCCTGCACTGCACGCAGGTCGGCTCCGGCTTCAACCATGTGGGTTGCAAACGAGTGCCTGAAAGTGTGGGGGCTGATGTTCTTTTTTATACCGGCTTTGGCGGCAAGGTTTTTTATTATTGTAAATATCATTGTGCGGGTTAGTTTCTTGCCGCGGCGGTTCAGGAATACCGTGTTTTCGTCTTTTATAACGGCAAGGCTGTTGCGGTGCGGGCGGTACAGGTCTATTTCGCCGAGCGCCTTGCGGCTTATGGGCACGAGGCGCTGCTTGTTGCCCTTTCCGGTAACGGTAATATATTCTTCGTGGCCGTGTATGTCGGTAAGGCGCAGGTTTACGAGCTCCGACACGCGCAGGCCGCAGCCGTAGAGGGTTTCTATTATTGCCTTGTTACGGTGCCCTTCCGGCCTGCTGAGGTCGATGGCCGCAATGATGGCGTCAATCTCTGCAACGGAAAGCGTCTGTGGCAGCCTGAAGCCTGTTTTAGGCGATTCCACAAGTGCGGCAGGGCTTTCTGTTATTTCGCCTTCAATAAGCAGATATTTGTAAAAAGCCTTTATGCCTGATATAACCCGCGCCTGTGTGCGGGGATTGCTGTTAAGTTGGCTGTGCCACACCAGAAACTCTTTCAGGCCGGCGTATGTAACTTCGTCGGGCAGTTTCTCCGGAACAGATTCTGTAAAAAACCGCTGGAGTTTGCCTGCATCGTCGAGATAGGCCTGTACACTGTTTTCCGAGAGCGACTTTTCGAGCCGCAGGTATGCAGTGAAACCGCTAATAGACTGACGCCAGGTAAGACTCATGGTTTTATCGTGTTCTTAAACTGTAAAGGTGTTGTAGTTGCTATTTTTTTCCAGGACACTGTTTTTCTTTAAAATGCCTCGCCGGGTTTGCCGGCTTGCTTGCCATGCAGCAAAAGTAGTAAATATTTTTACCGGCTGCGGTAAGTTTGGATGTGGGATTATTTAATCCTATCCCAACATTTACTATAATAAATACTGCTCCCCGATGTTTACCACTGAGTATTATGGGGCACAAAACGAACTGTCCTAATTTCATAGGGAGTAGAAAACGGCGCAAAATGGCAATAGATGCGGGAGTGAGCGGTCTGTGACGGCATTGTTTGTTTAAAACGAAATGTCCGTGAACTTTATTTTACTTTACTTTTACTTTAACTTTTTGCCCTTGAACTTTACTTAACTTTATGTTTTCTTTAACTGTTGCCTG
>JAITVX010000181.1 GCA_031285575.1 Bacteroidales bacterium | reverse complement strand
GAGTTTTGTTGTCTTGGGCACTTTTTCAGCCTCAATGATTGTTGCCGTGCGTATGTCTATTTTTGAAAAGTCGTCGAACGAAACCGGTTCTTTTGAAGGTGCGAACACACTGGCTGCAGCTTCATTGGCCTTTTTCGTGGCAAGGAGTTTTTCGACCTGGCGGTTTATTGTCTCGTCTTCAATTTTTTCAAACAGCAGGCCGGGGCGGTTTATTTTATGCCCGGCGGCAATAAGACAGGGGCTGCCGGCACTGTTCCATTCCCTGTTGCCGAAGTTTATCCATGAGCGGAGTTTTTCCATTGAGAAAGGGAGGAAAGGTTCAAACAGCAGAGTGATGTTTGCAGTTATATGCAGGGCTGTGTTCATTATTGTTTTAACCCTGTCGGGATTGGTCTTGACCGTTTTCCATGGTTCCGTGTCGGCAAGGTATTTGTTGCCGAGGCGTGCCAGGTTAATAGCTTCTTTAAGGGCTTCGCGGAATTTAAAGTTTTCGAGATTCTGCTCTACGCCTTCCTTCAGCCTGGCTATTTCGGCTATGGTGTCTTTGTCGTACTGTGTCAGTTCTCCCTGCGGGGGCGTAATTCCGTCGTAATAGTTGTTTATGAGAACGAGGGTGCGGTTCACAAAGTTGCCGAGTATTGCAACGAGTTCATTGTTGTTGCGGGCCTGGAAGTCTTTCCATGTGAAGTCGTTGTCTTTTGTTTCGGGGGCGTTTGCGCACAGTACGTATCTGAGAGTATCCTGCATGCCGGGAAAATCTTCAAGGTATTCGTGAAGCCATACCGCCCAGTTACGCGAGGTCGATATTTTGTCGTTTTCGAGGTTAAGGAATTCGTTTGCCGGAACATTGTCGGGCAGTATGTAGCTTCCTTCTGCCCTGAGCATTGCGGGGAATATGATGCAGTGGAATACTATGTTGTCTTTCCCTATGAAGTGTATCATGCGGGTGTCTTTGTCTTTCCAGTATTTTTCCCAGTCGGGTGTCAGTTCTTTTGTTGCCGATATGTATCCTATCGGGGCGTCGAACCATACGTAGAGCACCTTGCCGTTTGCGTCTTCAACCGGCACCGGTACGCCCCATTCGAGGTCGCGGCTAACAGCCCTTGGCTGCAGCCCCTGGTCGAGCCACGATTTGCACTGTCCGTAAACGTTGGCTTTCCATTCGGGGTGTTCTTCAAGAATCCATTCCCGCAGCCATCCTTCGTATTTGTCGAGCGGGAGGTACCAGTGGCGGGTTGCTCTTAAAACCGGCTTGCTTCCGCTTATTGTTGAATGGGGGTTTATGAGGTCGTCGGGGCTGAGTGAAGATCCGCATTTTTCGCACTGGTCGCCATAGGCGTTTTCGTTGCCGCACTGGGGGCATGTTCCCATAATATACCTGTCGGCAAGGAAGCATCCGGCTTCGGTATCGTAATACTGTTCGGTTGTTTTTTCAATAAACTCGCCTTTGTCGTACAGTGTTCTGAAAATATCGGAGGCTGTCTGGTGATGAATCTGATCGGAGGTGCGTGCATAAATGTCGAACGATATTCCGAAGTCTTCAAATGCCTTTTTGTTCAGTGCATGATACCTGTCAACAACTGCCTGCGGTGTTGTGTCTTCGTTTCTTGCCTTGAGCGTAATTGGCACACCATGTTCATCCGAGCCGCAGACAGAAATTACGTCTGCTCCTTTCATGCGAAGGTATCTTGTATATATATCCGACGGCACATACACTCCGGCCAGATGGCCTATATGGATTGGCCCGTTTGCATAGGGCAGCGCTGAGGTTATAAGGTATCTTTTGAATTTGTTCATACAGCCTAAATTTTATGAGCGTGCAAATATAACAATTAACTGTAATATCCCCTTTTCTCCAGCCTGAAACATAAAAAGCATGATATTTTATGTGTCAGGTTTGTTGCGGGCCGGCTGTTATTCGAGCCGGCCGCAGTGTTTTGCCGTTTCGCTGTATAGCTGCAATGCATTGCAGCTCTGCTTTAATTTAAAAGATTAATAAAAAAAATAAATACTTCCGAACAGGCGGTTGCATCGGCCGATGCAAGTATGTTGCAGCGCTGCATGGTGGTTGCATCAACCGATGCAAGTCTCCTGCACCACTGCGTGAAGGTTGCATCGACCGGTGCAAGTATGCTGCAGCGCTGCGCGAAGGTTGCATCAACCGATGCAAGTCTCCTGCACCACTGCATGAAGGTTACATCAATTGATGCAAAAACACCGTAAAAGCCAGTTTCATGCGTTTGCCCTGGCCTGAAACATAAAAAGCATGATATTTTAAAAACTTATTATAATCGAAACATTAATATTCAGAACATTTGATTATTTTTGCCCCAATTAGATTAACTAACATTAAACGTATTTATTATGAAAAAAATCTTTACCGGAGTGCTTGTCGTAATGCTGACAGCCTCTTCAGTTATTACTTCTTCATGCAAAAACCGTAATGCCGCCAAACTGCAAAACCTTGCCGAACAGGAACAGGTGAAACATATCGAACGGCAGATTGAAACCAGCGTTTATCCTCTGCCCACATCTGCCGAAGTAATAAAGATGCTTACCGAACTTCAGGTTGGATACATAATGGGTATCTCGAATCCCGTTGAAAATGCAACAAAGTATTTCAGCAGTACAACCAGGGCAGCCAATCTTGGAGCATACGGAGCCGATCTCAGCTATGCAACCCTGTACAACATGCAGCAGAACGTTATAAACTGCATGGACGCCATAAGGTCGCTGGCCAATGAGCTTAACATGTCGCAGATTTACAACGAAGAACTGTATGAAAAAATAAAGGCAAACTTCGACAACAGAGATGAACTCGTAAACATCCTTACCGGAGCCTTTAACAGCACTTATGCATACCTGACCGAAAACGACCAGCAGGCGCTTGCCATGCTCGTTGTTGGTGGAGCATGGGTTGAAGGAATGTACCTTACCACCCACGTTTCCGACGCTGCATACCAGGTTGCAGGCATATCGAGAAGCCTCCTTGAGCAGAAAAAATCGTTTGAGACATATATTGAACTCACCAAACCGTATATGGACGACGCCGGCGTGAGTGACTTTGTACAGAAACTCGACCCCGTTAAAAAAGTTTATGAGGGAATATCGTCGAGCCTTACGGAACAGAACATAAAAGATCTTACCGCAGCCATTGCCGGTGTAAGAGCTGCAATGATAGAGTAAAAAAAATATCAGAGAACCGGCAGCAGGAGATTCTCTTTGCTGCCGGTTTTTTACATCCGGTTGAACAATGAGAGAATCAGTACTGCTTGCCCTTATACATATTTTTGCCATCGTATCGACGGTGAGCCCTTTCGGCATATCGTCGAGAGGCAGGCGGATACTGCGCGAATACCTGCGGCGATACCTCAACCGCGAACTTGAAGAAGAATACTACACCATTTTCGAAAACAACCTCGAGTTTTATTCCGGCGAATTGAAAAGA
Source organism: Bacteroidales bacterium (assembly GCA_031285575.1). Classification (GTDB taxonomy): domain Bacteria; phylum Bacteroidota; class Bacteroidia; order Bacteroidales; family VadinHA17; genus LD21. The sequence continues at coordinate 8,684 of JAITVX010000181.1, read as the reverse complement.
GTTGACAGTTCGGAACTGTCCGACGAAGACTCGCTCATATCGTTCCAGATAACAAACATTTGCCGGCAGATAAGAAAAGGGCTGTTTATGGAAGAACGCATGATAGTATTCCTTCAGCTAATAGAATTTGCCATTGAAGACGGAATGATATCCGCCCAGGAAAAAAACATAATCGACATAGTTGCAAAAACCTTCAGCATATCCGGAAAAGAACACGCCAATGCCGCCGCCTTTATAATAAGCCGTTCGTACGACGACGTTTCGCCCGACTGCATGCTTGTAATAGAAAGCGACAGCCCCGATGCACCGGCCGCCGGCAACTATGAAAACTATGACAGGTGGAAGCACATAAAACTGCCAGGCTTCAGGGGGCGCCTCTTTGTGATGCACATAGAAAGCGCCGGAGCACTGCTCGTTACTTACGAAGGTCCGCTGGCACTCAACCAGAAAGGGCGCGACATAAAAGAAGGCCGCCCATACCTGCTCGAGCGCGGCGTAAACATAAAGGGCAGAGAAATAGAACCGATATACTACTCGCAGGTGTACAAACAGTTTGTGTTGCGTGCATTCCCCGACAGAGTGGTATTTGAAGGGAGTGGTATCGAATACCGGTTCAGAAACTCCGACAACGGAGTGCAGAACATGAGCTTCAAGATAGAATCGGGCAACATGGTTGGCATAATGGGAGGAAGCGGTGTGGGCAAATCGACCCTCTTCAGCCTGCTCAACGGAAAAATAAAACCTACGTCGGGAAGCATCTGCATAAACGGATACGACATAAGCTCGGGCACCGATGAACTCAACGGCATAATAGGCTTTGTTCCACAGGACGATATGCTTATCGAGGAGCTTACCGTATATCAGAACCTATACTACAATGCCCGCCTTTGCTTCGGCGACTTTACTGAAGATCAAATTAATGGCGTAATAGAGAAAGTTCTTTCAGACCTCGACCTTGGCGAAATAAAAGACCTCCAGGTAGGCGATGCGCTTAACAAAAAAGTGAGCGGCGGCCAGCGCAAACGCCTCAACATAGGTCTCGAACTGATGCGCGAGCCGATGATTCTGTTTGTCGATGAGCCCACGTCGGGCTTGTCGTCGTTCGACTCGGTTAAGGTCGTTACCCTTCTGCACAACCAGGCGTTGCAGGGGAAACTCGTATTTGTAATTATACATCAGCCGTCGTCGGACATAATAAAGATGTTCGACCGCCTGTGGATACTCGACAAGGGCGGCTACATGGTTTATGACGGCAACCCTGTTGAAGCCCTCGTTTACTTTAAAACCGAAACCTCGCAGGCCAATGCCGCCGAAAGTGAATGCCCATACTGTGGCAACGTGGAAACCGACAGCATACTCGACATTATTGAAGTAAAGACCGTTGACGCCGATGGCATGCCAGGCCCCATGAGGCAGGTAAGCCCACAGCAGTGGCACAGCCGCTACCGCAAAAAAATGATGCCACAGCCCACCGGGCTAACACACGAAAAGCAGCCGCTGCCGCCAAATAATTTCCGCGTGCCCGGAAGACTGAAACAGATAAAAACATTCATAAGCCGCAATACAACACGCAAACTTGCCGACAGTCAGTACATGCTCATCAACATCCTCGAGGCCCCGTTGCTTGCCATAATACTCGGCTACATATCGAAATACAGTGCCGACGGCAGCACATACACCTTTGCCGGCAACAAAAACTACCCGGTGTTCATTTTCATGGGCATTGTAGTAGCCCTTTTCATGGGGCTTACGGTAAGCGCAGAAGAAATATTCCGCGACCGCAAAATACTCGAACGCGAGAAATTCCTAAACCTTAGCCGCCTCAGCTACCTGCTGTCGAAAACAAGCCTCCTGTTCCTCATGTCGGCCATACAGACACTCAGTTTCCTTGCAGTAGCCAGTGCAATACTCGAAATAAGAGGCCTGATGCTTCAGCAATGGCTTGTACTCTTTTCCACAGCATGCTTCGGCAACATACTTGGGCTCAACATATCGGCAGGCATGCGTTCGGCCATAAGCATATACATACTGATACCCCTTATACTTGTGCCGCAGTTGCTGCTGGGCGGTGTAATGATTAAATTCGACGACCTCCACTGGTCGCTGAGCCGCAGGAAATACGTACCAGTAATAGGCGATATAATGGTTACCCGCTGGGCCTACGAAGCCCAGAGTGTAGAGCAGTTTCGCAGCAACTGCTTCCAGAAACCCTTTTACGGATACGACATGGAAATAAGCCAGCACGACTGGAACGCCTCATTCCTTATCCCTGTGCTGAAATCGACCGTCGATAACTGTATCCTGGCGCAGAATGACCCTGAGAAGGAAGATTTTTTGGAACAGTCGTTTAAAAAACTCGATTATCACATAAACGATTTGGCTGCAAAATACAGTATTTCCGGCATACCCGAAATAGCTTTCAGCACTGAAAATTTTAATAAATGCGAAGCCTCTGCCGCAAAAGCCTTTCTCGATTCGCTGAGCCGACAGCTGCGAATGAGAATTAAAACACTGTCGGACGAGCGCAACACTCTCTACAGGCAGATTGAGGCGGAAACAAGCCCGGCGGAATTCATAAAACTACAGCAGTGGTATCGGAACGAAGCGCTTGCCGACCTGACACTTAACCGTATATCGACCGGAAAGATTTACGACGCCGGCGACCGGTTCGTCCAGAAAGCCGACCCTGTGTACATGCCTCCCGACTCTCGCTGGGGACGTGCTCATTTCTTTGCCCCCTGTAAACAGCTTGGCAACCTTAAAATAAATACATTGATATTCAACTTGCTTGTAATATGGAGCATGAACCTTATGCTGTTTGCCACACTGTACTTTAACCTGCTGAAGCGCTTAATAACACTTCTCGAATCGCTAAGGCTGCCCGTACTGCGTAAGTTTGGGCGGGAAATACTTCAGAATTAGATATTTTTGAAAAATTTCAATACCCCATGTCCATCATTGCAAATACAGTAAAGCAATCCATGTTACGCTCTGGATTGCTTTACTGCATTAGCAATGATGACGATGCTACTACATATTTCCCGGAGAAATCTGATGTTTAATTTCTATGGATTGAGTGTTACATTGGAATACGATGCCGCTATCCTTACTTTCGATGCGGGCGAGGTGTCTTTACCCATCACTCCTGCAATGGTGAGCGAGTTGTTTTCCTGTATCCTCTGCTTCACGGTAAAAAGGTCGGAGTCGTATCTTATCCCGCCGTACCGTGCCTGTCCGTTAAGTTCATAGCTTGCGTCGTTTGCTATTTCGAGCTTTGTGTTCAGGTAGCTTACGTCAACGTCAATGGTATCAAACCCGGCGGGCACGTCGTCAACCGACAGCGAGCCGTAACGGCCGTTAAACTTTAGAATGTTTGTAAGTCTGTTTATGCGGGTATCGGTATATTTACAGTTAATGTCGAGGTTTGTGATGCTGCCGCCAATACTCAGGTTGTCGTATTTGCACTCGCCTACAATGGAACTTACTTCTACGAAGTTTATTTTCGAATACTTGCTGGTAAGCAGGGCGGCATGACATTGGGTTATGTCGAGCATTCCCACGTATGAGGTGTTCAGGGTAAGCCATCCGGCTTCTTCAATGGTGCCGCGGCCGTATCCGAGTGTGATGGTGCTCCATGGTTTTTCATTACCGCGCGTAAGTTTGCCTGCGGTGAGGTTGCCGTATTTTATACTGAGATTAACGAGGCCCCCCAGCTCGTTTATAACAGTGTTGCCGTAGCGATTTTCGAGGTTTAGAGCTGTGTTGACGGGCATCTTTACGGTGTAGTCTATCGACATGTCGTTGCCTATGCGGTTCAACAAGCCATTATGGATGTTATTAGCATTGGTATTAAATTCTGTTTTCGCAGTTATTATGTCACCGCTTTCCGAGAACGTTATGTCTATGTAGCTGAGAATTGTTTCGGCACGTTCCTGGCTGCCGGCTTCTGCTTTAACTTTCACGTCGATAACTATCTGGTCTTTGTCCCAGCTTTCAATTACTACGTTGCCGTATTTCGAGTTTATGCCGAGCGTGGTGGCAGATGTGGCTGTAAATTCCTTGTGGTATTCCTTTGTGGCTTCGGCCGCAAACATAGCTGCCGGCAGCGCCAGCAGGGCAATGGCAAGGAGCGCTTTGCTATAACGATACTTTTTCATATTCTTTATTTTTATTGTTATTACTGTTTCTGATAGCTTTCAATTGGTTCACTATTATTGTCATTACGTCGAGCTTTTTCTCATAATGTTCTATCATTGCGTTAATGACCGTTTCGTTGTTCGGATTGGCTTTAAGGTCTTTCTGCAGGGCTACATAAATGGTGTCCATGTTCTGCAGTTCCTTCAGCAGGGCTTCTTTCTGTCCGGGGATGGTTATGGCCGAAGCGCTTATTTCGTTTTCCATAAGGTTTACCTGGTTCACATAGTAGTTCTCAACTTCCCTGTACTGTGGCGATACTTCGCCAAGGGTCATTCTTCCAGAATCGTTCCTTATAAAGTTGTCCCATGTGTACAGTGACGACAGTATTACGAGCAGCGCTACAGCCGCCACTTTCATTATATATGAAACTATACTTACGGTCGGTTTGCGGATTTTTTTCCTCAATTCGAGTTTTACACTGAATCGTTCAAAGTGGCCTTCAGGCGGTTCGGCATTCAGAGCTTCCCGGTTGTTTATTATTATTTCTTCTATTGTTTTCATAATACAGTTTGTTTCATGTTTTTCAGTTCGCTTACGAGTTTCTGTTTTGCCCTCGACAATTGCGACCGCGATGTGCTGCTTGTTATCGACATTATTTCGGCAATTTCATCGTGGTCGTATCCTTCCAGCAGGTATAGCGACAGTATTATGCGGTAGCCGTCGGGCAGGGTGTCGATAGCTCGTTTCACATCTTCTACCATTACGTCGAGTTCATTGCTCCTTGCGGCTTCGTCGCCCGATTCGTCGGGTATCCCGGCGTGCTGTTCAATGTCTTCAAATATTTCTTTCTGTCTGTTCAGTGCGTCGAGCGATCTGTTTACCACTATCCTTTTAAGCCATGCCCCGAAGCTTGCGGCGCCAGTGTATGTATCTATCTTTTCAAAGGCCGACAGGAAGGCTTCCTGCATTATGTCTTCGGCTTCCATAGGGTCGTTCACAATCCGCAGGCTTGTGTTGTACATCGCCTTGTAGTACAGTTTGTAAATCTGGAACTGCGCTTTCTGATCTCCAAGCCTGCAACCATCTATCAGGTCCTGGTGTATATTTCTGAACCGGGCTTCTGTATCTGTCATCTTTATATGGAGACTTGGTTTTATATGTGTGGCTGCTACACCCATTTCTATTAATTTTACAATCAATAGACGTGGTAAATTTCAAAGCGCTGCATGTTTTGTAAAAAAATATGCAGAAATACGACGTTATTAAAAAAAGCGGGGAGCAGGCTCGAAACATACTACAACAATCAAAACACATTTAACACACCACAAACACCATGTTGTTTCTTTACCATGCTCCCCGCAGTTATTTTTAAGGCTGCGGCCTATTCAAATTCGCTGAATGCCTCTCTTATAAGGGCTGCGGCTTCCATAACCTGCTCTTCGGTAATAACGAGCGGCGGCGCAAAGCGGATTATGTGTGTGTGTGTAGGCTTGGCTATCACTCCTCTTTCTTTCATGGCAAGGCATACGTCCCATGCTTCCTTGCCGTTTTTCGGTTTTATTACTACGGCGTTGAGGAGGCCTTTGCCGCGGACAAGTTCTATCATGTCCGACTGTATGCTCAGCATCTCTTTTCTGAATATCTGACCAAGGCGTTCGGCATTGGCTGCAAGGTTTTCATTCTTTATTACTTCAAGGGCTGCTATTGCCACTTTGCTTGCAAGCGGGTTGCCTCCGAATGTGGAGCCGTGTTCGCCGGGTTTTATAGTAAGCATTATGTCGTTGTCGGCAAGAACGGCCGATATCGGCATCACACCTCCCGACAGGGCTTTGCCGAGTATAAGTATGTCGGGGCGTACATCTTCATGGTCGCACGCGAGTAGTTTGCCGGTGCGGGCAAGGCCTGTTTGCACTTCATCGGCAATAAAGAGCACGTTGTTTTTCTTGCACAGTTCCCAGGCTTTTTTCAGATAGCCTTCGTCGGGTACATAAACTCCGGCTTCGCCCTGTATGGGTTCTACGAGGAACCCGGCAACATTAGGGTCGGCAAGCGCTGTTTCGAGGGCGCCAAGGTCGTTATACGGAATTATTATGTATCCGGGTGTAAATGGCCCGTAGTCGTTTTTGGCGTCGGGGTCGGTTGACATCGATATTATGCTTATGGTTCTTCCGTGGAAGTTACCGTCGCATGCAATAATCTTTGCCTGGTTTTCGGCAATGCCTTTTTTCTTGTATGCCCATTTGCGGCACAGCTTGAGGGCTGTTTCGTCGGCTTCAGCTCCGGAGTTCATTGGTAATACCTTGTCGTATTTGAAATACCGGGTTATGTATTCTTCATATTCGCCAAGGGCGGAACTGAAGAATGCACGTGATGTTAGTGTCAGTTTAGGCGCCTGGTCGGTTAGGGCTTTTATTATCTGCGGATGACAGTGCCCCTGGTTTACAGCTGAATAAGCCGACAGAAAGTCGAAATAGCGTTTACCCTCAACGTCCCATACGAAGGGCCCCTGGCCTCTGTCAAGCACTACAGGCAGCGGATGGTAATTATGGGCTCCGTACTGTTCTTCGCGAAGTATGTAATCGTGCGTATTCATTCGTTTAATTGTTACAGGTTAAAAACATTAAAAAATCGTGCAAATTTACAAAAGCTTTTTTAAGATAAAAAAATGATTGCTGCCGTTGGCAGTAAAAATACATACAGGCATAAAATCCGATAATCATTCATATTAATCAGAGGCTGTCGCCAAAGTCGGCCCTGAATTTGGCAAGAAGTTTCTGCGGCCAGTCCGACACTGGTTCCAGTCCACCCATGAAGAAACGCAGCACCTGCGGCTCGTACGTAAAGCGCAGCCCGCCTATCATGTGGCGGTTTTCATTCAGCCACGCCATGCGGTCTATAACATATTTTATCTGCGAAAGCGTAAACACTCTGCGTGGTACGGCCAGGCGGAGCAGCTCCATATCGGCGTATGTTTCCCTGCCGTCTTCATCGCGCTGGTTCGACATCGTTCCGCGTTCCATACCCCTTACGCCCGACACTAAATAAAATGCCGCTGCCAGCGCTCCGGCCGGATACAGCGTTTGTGGAATGTGTCCGCACATCTTCATGGCGTCAACATGTGCTCCGAGCACTCCGGCAGGTGTTACCATGGGCACACCCTGCGCCACAAGGCTGTTTACCAGGTAGGAAATGAACTGTGGGCTCTGGCAAATCATCGATTCGTCGAGTGTTTCGTACAAACCTACGGCTATCGCTTCTATTTCGCGAACCGACATTCCCCCGTATGTAAGGAAACCTTCAAAGAGAGGTATCAGCGCTTCGAGTTCGCGGTATATTTTAAGGTCGTTGGTGCATATTCCGCCGCCGCGCGACGAGCTGAGCTTGCGGGCCGAGAAATATACAATGTCGGCAAGCCCTGTCATGGCGGCAATAACTTCGCCCATGGTAGCCGAGGCAAACTCCGGTTCGCGCTGAATAACCAAGTAGGCGTTTTCGCCAAGAAGACTTGCGTCGAGCACCACCCTTATGCCATATTTGTCGGCTACCTTGCGCACCGCCCTCATGTTGGCCACCGAGAAAGGCTGCCCGCCAATAAGGTTGGTTGAGGCTTCCATGCGGATGAAAGGAATGTTTTCAACACCTGTTTCGAGAATAACTTCTTCCAGCTTTTCCACGTTCAGATTGCCTTTAAACGGATGCGACGACGCAATGTTGTAAGCCTCGTCGTAAAGAAGTTCCACAATGCGCCCACCATACTGTGTTATATGTGCCAGTGCGGTGGTGAAGTGGTAGTTCATCGGTATCAGGTCGCCTTTTTTCTTTATGTAGGCGTTGGCAAGGATGTTTTCTGCGGCGCGTCCCTGGTGCACGGGCAGCAGGTATTTTTTCTTCAGCACGTCTTCAACGGCTTTAGCCATGCGCATAAAGCTCTGCGAGCCGGCGTATGCGTCGTCGGCGTGCATCATGGCTGCCTGCTGCCGGTCGCTCATGGCGTTGGTGCCGCTGTCGGTAAGCATGTCGAGAAACACGTCGTGTGTTGTAAGCCTGAACGTATTGAAACCGCCTTCTTCAAGAGCTTTCAAACGGCGCTCAATGGGAACCAGATTAAGTTTCTGGACAATGCGCGTTTTGTGCAACTCCAGCGGGATGTTTTCTCCCTTGTAAAATTTAATGTTCACTTCCATCTATCCTGTCAATAAGGTAGAAGCCGGTATGCAGGCCGGCTTCAGATTGTTAGTAATTCGATTATATGTTTTTTTATCATTAATAATATATATTCCCCAAGCTGAAATATGTATGCTTGGGATAACAGGGCGGCAAATTTATGTTTTTTTTTGGTTTTCGTAATGGTTTTTAATGAATTTTTCAGTCTAAACGCGCGAAATTCCCTGTATGGCATGAAACAAAACCGGTATAACAAATATATGTTACCAGGTATTTCCTGTCTTTGACGCATTAGATTTCCCCAGGAAGTCTATTCGCAAAATTTTCCATTTTCTGAATAGCACCAATGGGGAGTGTCTTCTTGCCTCTCACCTAAATAAATT
>JAITVX010000165.1 GCA_031285575.1 Bacteroidales bacterium | reverse complement strand
AAAAGCATACGGATACAGAGACCAACCATTCTTTGAACTCAAAATATTAGCTATGCATGTGAAAAACTACGCATTTGTCGAATGAACCTTATTTCTTCTATATTTAATGCCCCGCAGGGCGGGATGTAATTAGAATAGACTTCTTCGGGAAATATGCAGTATGTTATTTCCCGAAGAGGTCTATTGTTTTTCGCTTCGCTTAATTGTCGGGGTATGCCCCTTCTCCGTTGCGTATTTCGGTAGCGTTTTTGCCCAGCATTTTTTTCGTAAATATGGAAAACTGCGAAATGGAACTGAACCCGTTGTCGAAAGCAATCTGCTTCAGTGGCTTGTTGGATGCAGTAAGTTCGTCGAAAATGAGCCTGGCGCGGTTGTTGGCCATCCACACCGACGGCCGCTGGCCGAAGAACTGTACGAATTGCCTTGAGAAGTGTTTGGCTGACATGCTCATTGAGGAGGCCAGCTCGGATACGGTATAGTATTCTTTCCACCGCAGCCGCACGTATTCGGTGAAAACCATGTTGCCCGTCATAATGAAGCGCATGAACGAATAGAGTTCCTTCTTGTCGTAGTAGCAGCGGATGAGGATGAAGAAAGCTTCGATTTCCATTTCAAAGAATTTTTTGCACCTTATGCCGTCGGTAAAGCAGTCGCGCACAGATTCGAGGCGCTGCAGCAGGCCGGGGTGTATTTTCAGCATGCTGAACCGTTCCTTTGGTTTCGTTTCCTGGCTGCCCTGTTCGGGCCACAGATACTTGGAGTCTTCGACGTAGAGGCTTTCAACGGGGAATTTTTCGCACAGCCTGAAGCCGGGGTTGTGCAGCCGGTAAACCAGCAGCTGGGTATATTCCTGGAAGTTCCATGTGAAGATGCTTCCGGAAGGCATGAACAGCATTTGCCCTTTACGGTGCAGATGTCTCGCTTTGTCGGGGAAGGTGATGCTGATGGAGCCTTCGAGCACGAAGCCTATAACGTGGTTGGTAAGTTTGGTGTGGTGCGTAATGCCGCCGTCGTAAACATCGTAAAGGTATATCTGTGGTTTTTCGGAACGGTCGTAAATAAGGCAGTCGGGCGATTCGTGCACCGTGTATCTGATACGCCGCAAACTGCCACTTTCGGAAACCGGCGCTACAACCGGTTCTTCCGGGCTAACCCTTGTTTCTTCGCTTGAAAGTTTTTGTGACATACTGCACCTCCTTTTTCAACAAATGCAAATGTATATTCTTTTTTCCACATAAAAGTATGTTCGTGTGAAACATTTTTATAAGTTATCGGGCTATTGCCCTTATATGGAAATAATTAACAGATTGGGCGGTGGACTATTTGAAATCAAAATGCGCGGTTTTGAAAAAAGAAGTTATTTACTTCCATGATCAGGTAAGCCTGTTTTCCGGATTGGCTTCGCCGAGCTCCGCTTCGCTACGGTTGGCTTCGCCGAGCTCGTAAACTCGGTTGCTTCAGGCTTTGCCTTCGCAATGACGACATTCCGTCATTGCGAACCACGCAGTGGTGAAGCAATCCAGAAAAAGCGTGCCGCATGAATTGCTTCGCCGTTCCGCCTCGCATGACGGCGCTTTTTTCTTCGTCATTGCGAAACCCGCAGGGTTGAAGCAATCAGGAACATAACATGGATTGACTTCGTCGAGCTCCGCTTCGCTACGGTTGGCTTCGCCGAGCTCGTAAACTCGGTTGCTTCAGGCTTTACCTTCGCAATGACGGCGCTGCCGGGCTCGTAAAACCCGGTTGCTTCGCGCTTCGTGCCTTGCGTTCGCAATGGCGAACAGGGGGTTGAAGCGCATCGGCAAATACGGATGCTTCAGGGGGAAATAATTGCAGGCTGCTGCATATTTTGTTTTTTTATATGAAAACTTAATTACATTTGCATTATGTATCATTTTCTATTAAAGAACACAGCAGCGATGCAGAGCGGCATAACGTATAAAGGCATGTTTGCGGCCGGAAATATCCGGCCGTCGGCCGACGCTTTTGTGCTGCAGGGCTGCAACGCCCGGCCGTCGGCCGACGCTTTTGTGTTGCAGGGCTGCAACGCCCGGCCGTCGGCTGACGCTTTTGTGCTGCAGGGGTGCAACGCCCGGCCGTCGGCCGACGCTTTTGTGTTGCAGGGGTGCAACGCCCGGCCGTCGGCCGACGCTTTTATGATGAAGCATGTTTTTTATAATTACCTTAAATAATATTTATATGAAAATTGACAAAATTAAGTTTACATCGCTTCGCAACGACGGGCATTTCCAGTATCACACGGAGTTTCGCGACATTGTTGTTCAGTTTACACCGCAGGCGCTGAAGATTGAGCCGCAGTTTAACGCATGGCTTGCGCTGTTTGGGCAGGAAGATACGGCGATGAACAGGATATCGAAAAGCATTTTGACGGAAGATATGAAGGTTGCCGACCGCAGGCGCAACACGGTTTACAGAGGAATGGTAACAATTAACACGGGAATGCTGAACCTTTTCTGGCAAGACATGCAGGTTGCTGCACGGCAGCTGCAGGTTGTGTTCGACACTTTCGGAAATATTGCCAGGAAGCCGATAAACGAAAAAACATCGTCGATAACCAACCTGCTGCAGGAGCTGAAGGGTGCGCGTGCCGAGGATATTAAAACGATTAGCCTGACGTCGTTTGTGCAGGAGCTCGAAAAAGCCAACAACGAATTTGAAAGGCTGGTGAAAAACCGATACGACGAAATGGCAAGCCGCACCGACCTTGTGATGAAGCAGGTGAGGCCGCAGGTTGATGCTGCGTATCGCGTAATAACCGAGCGCATCGACGCGCTTATGATTGTGGAGGGCGGCGAAGTGCTTGAAAACTTTATACGCCGCCTTAATGCGGTGATTGAGAAGTATAAGTAGCGCCACAGGCGGCAGGTGGTAACATGAACAGGATGTTTTCACTTTTTACAGAGTCGCTGAAGCTTGCAGTGAAAAGCGCTCCGTGGTGGGCTGCGGCTAATGTGCTGCTGTCGGCAGTACGCAGTGTTGCGCCGCTTGCGCTGCTTGCGCTTGTGAAAATGTTTATCGACACTGTTTCGGCGTCGGTGCAGACGGGTACAGCGGCCGCGGGATATGGCCTTACGGCAATAATTGCGGCAATGGCGGCGGTGTATCTTGCAGACGAACTGTCGTTCGACGCCGGTGCGTGGGTAAGAAAAAACCAGAGCGACAGGCTTGAGGGTTTCATGTATGGCAGGCTGCATGAAAAATCGGTGTCGCTCGACCTGATAAACTTTGAACGCCCCGAATATTTCAACATTCTTTCGCGCGCCTCGCGCGAGGCGCCGTGGCGACCAAACTCAATTCTGAACAACATTGTGCTGCTGCTTAAGGGCGGGGTGTCGCTGCTGCTTGTTGCCGGGATGGTTTTTACGGTGCACTGGCTGCTTGCCGCTGTTTTGCTTACGGTGAACATACCGGGCGTGTGGCTGCGGCTGAAATATTCGGCAATTCTTTACGGCGTGCGCAGGGAGCAGACGCAGGAAGCGCGGAGGTCGGCATATTTCAGCTGGCTGCTTACGGGCGACCGTCCGTCGCGCGAGCTGCGCCTGTTTGGTTTGGGACGGTATTTCATGGGGCTGTTTGACCGGTCGTTCGCGCAGCAGAAAAAGGGGGAGATGAACATTATTGGCAGGCGAACGGTTATAGAGATGTGTTCGGCGCTGTTTAAAACGGCAGCGTTTGTGTTCATACTTCTTTTTACGGCGCGGCAAACGCTTGCCGGCGTGCTGTCGCTCGGCACAATGGCAATGGCGCTGCTTGCCTTCAGGCACGGAATGGCCAGTATAAAGGAGCTGATGGCAGCTGTGTCGGGGCTTTATGAAGACAGTCTTTTTGTTGCCGACGCATTTGAGTTTCTTCATCTTAAAGACAGCATTTGTGCAGCAGAGCCTGTTGCTGCGGTAAAAGACCTCGAAAACGGCATAAGGGTAGAAAACATGTCGTTTACGTATCCGGGCAATGCGGTAAAAACACTCGACGGCATATCGTTTGAACTGAAACGGGGTGAGGTTGCTGCCATTGTTGGCCCGAACGGAGCGGGGAAAAGTGCGCTGGTAAGGCTGCTGTGCCGTCTGTATGACCCCGATTCGGGACGGATAACGTTCGACGGAACGGATATTCGCCACTTCGACCCGTTGCAGTACCGAAAGCAGTTCGCGGTAACGTTTCAGGACTTTATGCTCTACAACCTTTCGCTTGGCGAAAACATAAGGCTGGGCGATGTTGCAGACGATGACGGTGAAAGAATCGTCAGGTCGGCCGACCGGGCAGGGCTGCGCAGCCTTATAGCCTCGCTGCCCGAAGGGCTCGGCACGCAGATTGGCAACATGTTCGACGGCAGCCGCGAGCTGAGCGTTGGCGAGTGGCAGAAGATAGCCCTGGCGCGGTCGCTTTACAGGCAGGCGCCGGTAATAATTCTCGACGAGCCGTCGAGCGCACTCGATGCCGAAGCGGAGTTTGAACTGTTCAGCCGCTTCCGCAGCACCGTGAACGGCCGCACTGCACTGCTTGTAAGCCACAGGATGGCCAGCGTGTCGATGGCCGACAGGATTTTTGTGCTCGACAGGGGGAAAATTACAGAATCGGGCAGCCACGAAGAGCTGCTGAATGCGCGCGGCCTTTACTTTGACATGTATATGAAGCAGGCCGGCGCTGCGCAGGCATAAGCGCCGGCCGTTTTAAACCGCCGCACGCCATTACCTGAAAACAATATCTTTTATTACCTCGCGGCCGGCCTTTTCGTTCAGCCGGCCTCTGAGCGAATCTCTAAGCATGTGAAGCTCGTTTCGTGCAACCGACGAGTTGAGGTGCACGTAAAGAACACGGTCTTTTATGTAAATTTTCGATGTGCGGCTGCTTATTGCCCTGCCGGTAATCTCCTCCCACGAATTTATGAGCGATGTTTCGGCAAGCTTTCCGTCGAGCCCGGTTTCCTTTACAAAATCGCCGATGGCCTCGGCAATCGTTATTGTTTTACTTCGTCTCATTGTTAACGGTGTTTATTTCGCTTACGGTATTTTCAGATATGCCGAACAGCCTGTACCCGGCGCCGTTTGCCGGCAATATGCTGTGCAGCCTGCTGCAGTGAGTGTCGGTAATAAAAATCTGCCCGAACGTGTCGCCGCTCACAATATGCATTATCTGCTCCACGCGCCCGGCGTCGAACTTGTCGAAAATATCGTCGAGCAGCAGCATCGGCCTGTGCCCTGCCATGCGCCTTATGTAGTCGAACTTTGCAAGTTTGAGTGCCGCAAGGAACGTTTTCTGCTGCCCCTGCGACCCGGTTGCCTTCACCTGAAAGCCGTCCATTTCGAGCGACAGGTTGTCCTTGTGCACCCCGGCGGTGGTGTATTCGAGATACAGATCTTTTTTAAGGCTTTCGGCCAGCAGCTGCTCGAAACTGCCCCCGTCGAGATGCGAAACATAATCGAGCCTCACGGTTTCTTTTGAAGACGATATGAGCGAATAGTATTGCTGGAAAACCGGCTTCAGGTCGTCAACAAGTTTCCTGCGGGTGCTGTGTATGTAACTGCCATGCGTAGCCAGCTGTGCGTCCCACACCGCAAGCAGGTCGGCGTCGCACCTGCCGGCGGCCTTAAAGTCTTTCAGCATCCTGTTGCGCTGCATAACCGCCCTGTTATACTGCACAACCGACTCGAGGTAAACGGCATCGTACTGGCTTATAATACGGTTCATAAACCTTCGCCGCTCTTCGCTGCCACCCGTAATCAGCAGGCTGTCGGCCGGCGAAATCATCACCACCGGGTAGCGGCCAACATGCTCCGACAGCTTCCTGTACTCCTTCCCGTTGCGCCTCAGCGCCTTCTGCTTCTGCCTGTGAAACGAGCAGTAAATACGCTCCGCATCGCCGCCGCGCAGCATCTCGCCCTGTATGCTGAAGCACTCTTCGCCGTGGCGTATGTTCATGCTGTCGATGCCGTTAAAGAAACTTTTGGCCAGCGACAGGTAGTGAATGGCATCGAGTATGTTTGTTTTCCCCACGCCGTTTGCGCCGGCTAAGCAGTTTATCCTGGGCGAAAATTCTATTTCAACAAGTTCGTAGTTCTTGAAATTGTTAAGTACAAGGTTTTTCAGATACATTTGCGTGGCTATCCGGTTTTAAAACATGTTAAGCAACTGGCAGCCGGGCTGAATAAACAGAACGAAACGCACACCCTGCCACCGCGCAGCAAAGATAACAGACTTCTTCGGAAATAAAGCAACAGACCGCGTCTGTTTACTTAACAGGTTTTCGTTACAACAGAAGTACAAAACTGCTTAATTTCCGGGGAAACCTGTTTTCCTGTAAAGCATGCCTGCCAGCTGCTTCATCTTTTTAAAGGCCGCGAGATATGTGTCGGCGTTCATTATCGACGAGTCGGTAGCGGCCTTGTACGTAAGGAATACCCCTATCGGAAGCAGTATGTAGGAGGCTGCCCATACGCCGGTAAAGGTTCCGATTATGTTTTCTTCCGACAGTTTTTCGCCCGAAAGCGATATTACGTAGTAAACAACAAAAAACAGCACCGATATTATTGATGGCATTCCGAGGCCTCCCTTGCGGATTATTGCGCCAAGCGGTGCACCGATGAAAAAGAAAACAAGACAGGCAAACGACATGGTAAGTTTTTTGTTCCACTGTATTTCGTACTGTTTCAGTATTTTTATGTCCCAGTAGTGCGATTCGCCGGTTTGCGAGAGATAAGTGTTGCTGTCCTTTATGTAGTCGATGGCTCTTGTGATGGCGTTTTTCCGTTCAACCGGCGGCAGCGAGTCGAGCAGGCCATACACGTCGAATACATCTGTTTCGGCCGGAGTACCGCTGTCGTATTCGGGTATTTTCATCAGGTAGTCCATGCTGTTGAGGCGGTATATCTTCTGCGACCTGTATTCGTTGTAATGTTCCTTAACCTTGTTGTTATAAGCCGTTCCTATCGAATCGATATAATGCGACAGCTCGTTCATTGTAAGCATCGATGCGTTTGACTTGAACACTCCGTCGCGGCTTCTCTCGAGGTCGAATCCCGACAGAGGTATGACTATTGTCTGTTCGCGGAAGTAGTCTTTCCGCGAGGCATGTGCCTGGCTTTCGCTGTCGGTGTTCCTGTCGGCCATTTCGTTGAACGAATAACCGCTGAAAAGCGTCATCACCAGCCCCGAACCGTCGGATGTTGTGCTCATGAAGCCCGAGTCGGCCAGCGTAACCGAAACGTTGCCGCGCTGTTCCCTGTGGTCGTATATAATTATCTTGTAGAGGCTGTTTGTAACCGGGTCTTTCGATGTTACCTTTATGCTGAAATTGGGCACTCCGCTGTAAAAAGTTCCGGCCTGAAGGTTTATGTCGGGCTTTTTCCGCTTTATGTCGTACAGCAGCGTTTTGGCCTTTGCCGTGGAATATGGCAGTACGTTGTTTGAGAAAAAGAACGAAACGATGGACAGTATTGCCATAAATACGATAAGCGGCGCCATTATTCTCTGCAGCGATATTCCCGATGCTTTAAGCGCTGCAAGTTCGCTGAATTCGCCCATGTTGCCGAATGTCATCAGCGACGCAAGCAGTATGGCCAGCGGCAAGGCCATTGGCACAAACGTGAGGGAAAAATGATAAAGCAGCTCGACCAGAACAGTTGCTCCCAAGCCTTTGCCCGCCAAATCGTCAACATACAGCCACAGAAACTGCAGCAGCAGTATGATAAGCACGATGAAAAATGTCAGTATCAGCGGACCTATGAACGATTTAAGAACAAAACTGTCAACTTTCTTTAACACATCAGTATTTTTACAGGCAAAGTTAGAACAATTTTACAAAATTGCATGTTTAATTAAAATAGTGTTACCGGGCAAGACATATTTTATATATTTGCAACCCCGCTGTGTTTAACCTGTTCAACAATAGATTCGCATTATTCTCTGATGTATTATAAAATGAAGCAAAACATAACAATTAAAAACTGAAAGACATGAAAAAATTACTTGTTGCCGCATTTATTCTTTCGTTGGCGTCGTGCGACGAATCAGGTCTTCCGGCATTAACGGAGAACGAAGTAATCGATGGATTAAAGGAAGCCCTTATTACCGGAGCCACCAATTCGTCGGCAATACTGTCGGCGGAAAACGGTTACTTTGCCGATGCTGCCGTTAAAATTCTTTTACCCGAAGAAGCCGGTGTAATTATTGACAACATATCGATGATACCGGGAATTGACAAGCTGGTTGACGATGTTATCCTCAGCATAAACAGAGCTGCCGAAGATGCCGCCCGTGAAATTGTCCCCGTGTTTGCAGGCAGCATAAAACAAATGACAGTAACAGATGGTTTCAACATACTGAACGGCGCCGACAATGCAGCCACCTCATACCTTAAAAACACAACATACAACGAACTCTACTCGCTATACAAACCTAAAATTGAAGCATCAACACAAAAAGCCATTATTGGAAATGTATCGGCAGCAGATTCATGGGATACCATGGTAGGAAAATGGAATATACTGGCAAAGCTTGCAAACCTTAAACCTGTAAATACCGACCTGAACGACTATCTTACAACCAAAGCCCTTGACGGAGTCTTTATTAAGGTAGAATCGGAAGAATTTAAAATACGGAAAGACGCCAAGGCCAGAGTAACTCCATTACTGCAAAGAGTTTTCGGCAGCATAGAAAGGCCAGAGTAACTCCATTGCTGCAAAGAGTTTTCGGCAGCCTCGACGGTGATGTTTAACTGATATTGCATGAGTTTGGTAAATATTAAAAAAGCACTACATTTGCAGCAATTGAGACGTTAGCTCAGTTGGTTTAGAGCGCTTGCTTGACAGGCAAGAGGTCGCTTGTTCGATTCCAGCACGCCTCACAGGAAATAGATTATTGAAATTCACGCAGATAAGCGTTATAAAATAGGTATAAAAGCCGTTTTTATAACGCTTATTTCGATTTTAATATCATCGGTTTTGCTCATTTTAGCTTATTTTTACTCATTAATGCACGATAAAATCTACAAAAAATCTATAAAACATGGCACGAGCTAAATTTTATTTTGATAACAGGCCGACAAGGGATGGACGATATCATATCAAGTTGTCGCTATCGCACAAGGGAACAAGTGCACTGATGCCTACAGGGGTGTTTATAAAGCCTGAACAGTGGAATTCCGGAGATGGAGAAACTGATCCGCACATCAAAAAGACATGTACCGGATACAAAGCTCTTAACAGCATAATTTCAGAGAAACTGCATACTGTACAGCAATATATAAATACTCTCGTTTTGGATGGTACAATAAATTCATACACAACAGCTACGCAAATTAAAAACTACGTTCAAAATCAAATTACAGGGAAAAATGACAATCGTGGACTTGTGGCAGAACATTTCAAATCATTTATTGAGCGGTGCAACAGGCAGGGAACAGCAAGTGTTTATCGTGAAACGTTAACAAAAATTGCAAAGTATCACGACATTAACTCACTGAAATTTGAGGATATAACAATTGCATGGTTAAAAAATTTCGAGAGTCTTCTGCGAAAAGACGGACTTGCCGTTAATTCAACAGCGATACATCTTCGCAACATACGCGCGGTGTATAATGATGCTATCGACTATAATATTATCAGCATGGCTTCATATCCGTTCAGACGCTTTAAGATTATCCATGAGAAAACGGCTAAAAGGGCATTGACGCTCGCTCAGCTACGTCAGTTACGAGATTATCCATGTGAACCGGCACAGGAAAAATACCGCGATCTGTTTATGCTTATTTTTTATCTCGGCGGAATAAACATTGTTGACCTGCTTCAAATAAAAGAGGTGGTTAATGGGCGGATAGAATACCGGCGAGCAAAGACATCCGTGCTGTATTCGATAAAGGTAGAACCGGAAGCGCAGGCTATAATCGATAAGTACCGTGGTGTAAACCAACTCTTATTCACAATGGACAGATATGTCAACTACAAAGATTTCCTGCATCGTATGAACAGTAACCTGCGCAACATTGGAACTTATGAAATGGTAGCCAATTCAGCAAGGAATCCCAACCATGTAAGAAAGAATAAAAAGAGTATAACACCTCTATTTCCGGGACTGACAACATACTGGG
>JAITVX010000128.1 GCA_031285575.1 Bacteroidales bacterium | reverse complement strand
GCCGAACTTACCGACGCCCTTGCCGTGGTAGCCCGCGAAAACGCCACCGCCGACGCAGCGGTTTACGACAGCTTCATATCGCGCCTCAACCAGCGCATCGACCTGCTCAACACAGCCATAGCCCGCCGCCACGGACACACCGGCCCAAAAAACGGCGACAGCGACGCAACACCGCAGGAACAGGCATAAATAACATCAGGCCGTACCGGATTGCTTTGTTGCTTGCGCTCGGCGCAATGATACACCGTTTGTTAAGGCAACCTGCTAACCATATCCTCAATTACGCGGGGGAAATGCATATACTCAAGAGTGTGAATTTTATCTGCAAGCGAGGCATAGTCATCGTGCGGTTCTACCGGGCATCTGGCCTGGAAAATTATATCACCACTATCATACTCGCCGTTTACCAGATGTATTGTTATACCCGATTCTTTTTCACGGTTTTCTATCACCGCCTTGTGAACAGCGTCGCCATACATGCCCCTGCCACCGTACAGAGGCAGTAAAGCCGGGTGGATATTTATAATTTTTCCGGCATATTTCCCTATAATACCGGCAGGAACAAGCCACAGGAAACCGGCAAGTACAATAAACGTTATCTTTTCCTGCTGCAAAACGTCAAGTATCTTTTCCGACCGGTAAAAATCATTACGGTCAAAAACAATGCTCTTTATATTCAGGCGTTCGGCCCTTTTTAAAACAAAAGCATTACGATTATTTGACAGAATAAGGGTTACTTTAGCGTTTTCTGTGGCAGAAAAGTGCCCGATAATGTTTTCGGCGTTAGAGCCGGAGCCCGATGCAAAAATTGCTATGTTGTTCATTAAGTAATAATTAAAAAATATACGCTGTTTTTGCAATGCAATAGAACAGCTAAATTAAAAATACTGTAAATTAGTGTTTTATGTATATATTATGCAAAAAAACGCAAAATCGTTTGAAAAATAAAGTACAAATATATTTCTTTGCGGTATCATTAAATTAAAATATTAATTAAATTTTTATTGTCATGTCGAACATTGCAACAAGAGTAAAAGAGATTATAGTTGACAAACTTGGAGTTGACGAGTCGGAAGTAACACCGGAAGCCAGTTTTACCAACGATTTGGGAGCAGACTCGCTCGATACCGTTGAGTTAATTATGGAATTTGAAAAAGAATTCAATATCGGGATTCCCGATGACCAGGCAGAAACAATTGGCACAGTTGGAGACGCAGTAAAGTATATTGAAGAAAATGCAAAGTAGTTTGCATTTATAAAAAAATGTTATGAGGAGAGTCGTAGTTACAGGCATAGGAGCATTGACTCCGTTGGGTAATAATCTGGAAGAATATTGGGAAGGGCTGAAGAACGGCGTCAGCGGAGCCAATATGATTACGTATTTCAATACAGAGAAATTTAAAACAAAATTTGCCTGCGAACTGAAGAATTACGATTCTGCAAAGTATTTTGACAGAAAAGAGGCTAATAAACTCGACCTGTATTCGCAGTATGCGCTTGTAACTTCCGAAGAAGCCATTACAAAATCGGGATTAAACCTTGAAACAGTTAACAAGGACAGAATTGGCGTTATATGGGCGTCGGGTATAGGAGGTTTGGAAACCTTTTTTCTGGCAATTAAAAGCTATGTGCTTGGCGATGGCACCCCCAGATTCAGCCCCTTCTTCATTCCCAAAATGATTGGAGACATTGCAGCCGGGGTAATATCGATAAAATACGGTTTCAGAGGGCCGAACTTCGGAACTGTATCGGCATGCGCCTCTTCTACCAACGCAATTATTGATGCCGTTAATTACATAAAGTGGGGAAAAGCCGATATAATTATTACAGGCGGCTCGGAAGCATGCGTAAATGAACCGGGAATAGGCGGATTTAACGCACTCCAGGCGCTTTCTACAAGAAATGACGAATTCAGTTCTGCATCGCGCCCGTTTGATAAAACCCGCGATGGCTTTGTGCTGGGAGAAGGTTCGGGCGCGCTCGTTGTAGAAGAATATGAACACGCAATGGCACGCGGAGCGACGATACATGCCGAACTTGTTGGTACAGGGCTTACCGCCGACGCCTATCACATGACTGCGCCGCATCCTGAAGGGCTTGGAGCAAGAAATGTTATGAAGCTTGCCATAGAAGATGCAGGCCTTAAACCCGAAGATATTGATTACATCAACGTTCATGGAACATCGACGCCGTTAGGCGACATCTCGGAAACAAAAGCCATTATAGATGTGTTTGGCGAACATGCCTACAAACTTAATATCAGTTCAACAAAATCGATGACAGGCCATTTGCTCGGGGCCGCAGGAGCTATTGAAGCAATTGCCGCAATAATGGCGATAAAGAACGACACCGTGCCACCTACAATAAACTTTAAGGAGCCCGACGAAAACATTGACCAGAAGCTGAACCTGACACTTAACAAGGCACAGAGCCGGAAGGTAAATTTTGCAATGAGCAACACTTTCGGGTTTGGCGGACATAACGCATCGGTCGTAATCAAAAAAGCATAATTGTAGTGTTGTTTTTCCGAAGGGAAAAAAATAGCGTTAATATTCTCGATAAACATGAATTTGGTTTGTGTTTAAAAAAAATGCTTGGCTTTAAGCCAAGCAACCTTAGGCTTTACGAAACAGCCCTCTTACATAGATCGGCAACGTTCACTCTGCCCGACGGTAGGAGGATTAATAATGAAAGGCTCGAATATCTTGGCGACTCGGTGATAAATACAGTTATCTCAGACTATCTTTTTGAAAAATATCCGGAAGCAAACGAGGGTTTTATGACAAAAGTAAGGGCGCGTATAGCAAATCGCGACGTCCTTAATCAGCTTGCAGTATCGCTTGGCATCGACAGACTTTTGATTTGTAACATCAGCGCGACCCACACCATAAAAAATCTTTTCGGAGACGCTCTCGAAGCCTTGGTAGGAGCAATATTCCTCGACAGGGGATTAAAAAAAACAAAGAAGATATTTATTGACCGCGTACTGCGCAGGTATTTAGACCTTGAGGCAATAATAAATACTGACGCCGACTACAAAAGCCTCGTTTTTGAATGGGTGCAGAAGCACAAATCGAGCCTCATGTTCAAGTATAACGAAAAATACGATACCAACAAGAAAAAATCGGTTTTTACAACAAGGCTGTTTATCGACCGGCAGGAACTTGCGTTGGGATACGGGATGTCGAAAAAAGAGGCTGAACAACAGGCATCAAGCATTGCATTGAAAAGACTGAAAGGTATTGCCGTTAATTGACAGATTTACGCTGTCGGATACCATATTTGTCTGTCATGTAAAAAAAATAAATATTTACAAGAAAATAAGCTGCATGAATGCATAAGATATTAAGGCCTGTTAACGCTATTTGATTGCATCCATAATTAACGCTATCAGCAGGAATGCCCAAAACATTCTGTCGAGTTTTTCGTAACGTGTAAATACTC
>JAITVX010000046.1 GCA_031285575.1 Bacteroidales bacterium | reverse complement strand
AATTATTTTACCGGCAATTCAGCAGGAAGGCCTGCAAATGGTATATATGCACTTGGAACAGCGGCAGAAACAAACAGCAATTTCATTATATCTAATAACAGATTTTACGATTTGCTGAGACTACAGTCAAGTTCAAATGCGATATATGCCGGTAATTTTTCAAGTGACTTTACTATATCGGGCAACAGTTTTTATGAAACTTCTGTTTTTTCTCCCACAGCCAATTCATTGAACTATTCAGTTATAAAAATTGAATCGCTGTCGGGCTCCGGTTTCAATATTACCGGCAATTACATTGGAGGCTCTGCTCCTGAATGCGGTGGTATGTGGGTAAAAACAAGAGCAACACAAACAAACAACATGTTTACCGGTATTTATATATCGGCAGGAACAGGAACAAGGCCTTCGGTTATAGAAAATAACATGATACGGAATATTGACTGGAGTAATTCAGCTACAGCCCTGTGGCGGGGCATACATGTTTTCAAGGGTAATGTTGATGTAGATGGTAATTACGTTGGTTCGCCAACAGGCAACAATTCGATTATAGTTACATACGGGGGAAATAACCCGACAGTGTGTGGAATAGAGATTAACAGTAAGGAGCCTGTAAACTGCCGGAATAATTTTATTGGCTCAATGACTGCAGCAGTAGATAATAGTGTTACTAACTCTGTTAACTTCTGCGTAAAAATATATGGCATTTCAGTATCGTCGCCTAAAGGAAGTTCAACTACAATAACCGGCAATACCATAGGCAGCACTTCTACCACAAACAGTATTCATGCGACCCCGGTATCTGCAAAAAGCACCCAGACAGTAATCGGTATTAATAGTACCGGAGTCGGCAATCTGACGATAGAAAAAAATACCATAGCCAACCTTACCAACAGTTCTACAAGTACTGTTAATACTACAATAGGAAGAACAACCGGAATTTTTTCGCAATCGGCGGGAAGCAACATTATAGCCGACAATATTATACACGACCTTACAAGCAGCGCAGATAATTTATCGGCAGTATCTCTTTCCGTATGCGCAATAGCTCTTGGAGGCTCCCCTTCAATGCAAAGGGTTGTTAGCGGCAATACAATATACAACCTTAAAAACACATGTCCGTCGTTTCGCGGTTATGTGGCAGGTATAATGTTTTTAGGTAATAACGCCGGCGACACTATATCAAACAATTTCATACGCAGCCTAAACATAACAGGAGCTTCTTCCAATACAGGAATCATACAGGGAATATCCATCATAAACCCCGGTAATCCTGTTACGGTGTCAAATAATATCATTTCTTTGAATGCTAACGTAAGGGCGTCGATGTATGGTATTGCACTGGGTGACGTAACCAAACCAGCTTCGGGTAAAATATATTTCAATACGGTATTTATTGGCGGGTCGTCTTACACAGGCACAGGCAATTCTGCAGCACTGTACTATACCGTAAGGCTAACCGACGAGGATATTAAAAACAACCTGTTTGTCAATACCCGTGTATCACCTAACAGCACCGCCACGCACTACGCCATTTACCTGCCTGCAACCGGAACGGTGTCGCTCGATTATAACGACTATTTTGTATCAGGCGCAGGAAGCTGTCTTGCGTATTATGGTGCAAAAATAACCTCGCTGCCCATTATTGCAGGTCAGGATGCAAACAGTTATTCTATCGACCCTGTTTTTGCGACACAAGGTGGAGTTGCAGATGCCGACTATAAGATTGCAATAGACCTGATAGGCGTTGAAAGAACAGGAATAATGACCGACTATGACGGACAGCCACGCGAAAACCCTACAATGGGCGCATGGGAAAGAGAGATTAACAAATGGAAGGGGGGCGTAAGTAGTGCATGGAACGTAGCGGCAAACTGGACTGCAAATATGGTTCCGTTTGAAAAATCGAATATAGTTTTTGACGCTTCGCCGGTTAACCCACTGCGGCTTAATGCAGCACATACCGTTAATAATATTAAAAACAGTTCTTCGAGGAATATTGTTGTAAACGGACATACCCTGACTGTTTTGGGTGCAATGGAATTTACCGGCACCGGCCTTATCGATGCAGGCGGCTCATCAACCGTAAAATTTGCCGGCACAGAGGCGCAACAACTGAAAGGTGATGATTTTGTGAACGGCAAAGCGGCTAACATAATTATCGACAACGCTCCGGGAGTTACGTTGCTAAGCGACTTTACTATCGACAACTCGCTCACGATAAACAGCGGCAGGAGGTTCGTAATAAATCCGGGTGCAACGCTTAAAGTTCCGGGTACAATTGCAAACAACGCCGGAACTGCAGGGTTCATAATAAGATCGACGGCAAACGGCTTCGACGGTAAACTGATAAACAACACTCCGTCTGTTCCTGCTACCGTAAAACTGTTCCTGTCGGGAGGCAATGGAACATATGGCCCTATTTTCCATTACTTTATTCCACCTGTAGCCTCAATGAGTTTTGATAATTCTTCTGTCGCCACCACCGCTGCAAGTTTGGGATTAACTTCAGATTATTTTAAAGGCGACCTGATGTTATTAGACGAGACCAAGGCAAATGATGGTAATGATGATGAAGATAAAGACGAATTAGCAGCATGGCAATACTTTGATGGCTACGGCAATACAA
The DNA here is from genome assembly GCA_031285575.1 of Bacteroidales bacterium. Lineage (GTDB taxonomy): Bacteria > Bacteroidota > Bacteroidia > Bacteroidales > VadinHA17 > LD21. The sequence continues at coordinate 13,073 of JAITVX010000046.1, read as the reverse complement.
TACCTTTTAATACACTTACATCGTCAAGAGGTTACAATATTCGTTTTACAAGCGGCGACTCAATAACCTTTACAGGGATATTAAACGCTTCTTCTCACAGTTTTAACCTCAGCTTCACCGATTCAAACCCTACAAGGACAAAAGGTCGGAACCTTGTAGGAAACCCCTACCCTTCAAACTACGATTTAAGCGGAATAGATGTTCTTACTAATCTTCCCGTTAATGGTATTGACGAAGATGGTATAGGCAATTCAGTTTATTTCACTGACGACGGAAATAGCTTTATTACTCTTAACTGCCTGACAGGAGACATTGTAAGATGGGTAGGTGAAAAATCAAGCCCTGATGTAGGATTTTCAACCATAATTGCTCCCATGCAGGGGTTTCAGGTAGTAGCTACCGAAACGGGAAAAACATTATCCCTGCCAGCAAGTTTTAAAACCGACGAGCCGGCTCAACCGTCGAGAACAAAAGGTGTGTTTCAGGAGGCAACAAATAATAACAAGAGGGGGCTAACCGTAAAAAAAGTAAAACTTGCGCTTACCAAAGGCTCGCTACGCGATGAAACCATTGTAAGCCTTATTGACGGTGCAACTCCGGGGTTCGACGGTAGTTTTGACGGTTATAAGTTTGGCGAGGGCTCCGTTTCGCTCTACAGCGAAATGGGGGCGGTTAAATATTCAATAAACGCCATACCTGAACCGGCAGAAGACGCTACGGCAACAGTACCGCTGAGGGTTGAACTCAAAACCGCCGGCGCATATACGATAGAGATACCAGAATTTGAAAACCTTGAAGGAATTACCGTAACTCTGAAGCATGGAAACACCAAAACAAATTTAAGCAAGGGAACCGAATACAGTTTTACTTCGGCTGCAGGCGTCTTTACCGATTTTGAACTTATTTTCGGGCGCGAAGACATGACAGCAGGGCAGGATGAAGTTATTGAAACAGATTTCAAGACATGGTATAATAGCTCCTCTGTTTATGTAAATGCACCGTCAGGCATTGCAGGCGGCAACGCAAGAATAACGGTTTACGACCTGCAGGGCAGAAGCCTTATTGACGAAAACAGTTTTTATATTGAGCCCGCACAAACGGCGCAAATGCCCGTAAGCCTGCAGAAAGGAGTTTATGTGGTGCACATAATAATAAACGGCAGAAGCTTTGTTTCAAAAATAGTAGTAATTTAGCGGCATCTTTCTAACAGAATATACGGTGAGTAAAAAAATGTACATACGTCCCGAGGTTAAAAGAGTAGAACTTGACTATTCTATCACTCTTCAGATGGCATCTTTTCCCGGCATTGAAAACCCTCCGCCAAGAGGAGACGGCAGAAGAAGTGCTCCCGATCCTTTTTCAAGCCCTTTTGACAATAAACCTTTTGCGTGAGTATCAATGGCAATAAAAGGCTCAGCAGATAACAAATGGTATGCCGTTTATACTAACCCGAGGGCTGAAAAACAGGTTTACGAGAGGCTTACCGGAAGTAATATTGAGGCGTATCTTCCGCTTAAAAAGACAGTAAGGCAATGGAGCGACCGGAAAAAAACAGTCGAAATGCCACTCATTCCGTCATACATATTTGTTAAAACCACCCCGAAGTCGTTTCCGCTGATATATAAAACATACGGCGTGGTAAAGGTTGTTTCTTTTGAGGGCAAACCGGTTTCAATCCCGCAAAGCCAGATAGATATCCTGCGCCTGCTGATTGACTCGAACGTTGAAATGGAAGTTACATCCGAAAACTTTGCAAATGGCGACAGTGTTGTAGTTACCGGCGGCGCCCTCGCAGGACTTACCGGCGAACTGATCAGAACAGGCTCCAGCAACCGTTTTATTGTAAGAATCGACAAGCTCGACCAGAATATCATTATCAACATTCCGAAAGCCTTCCTGAAAAAAACCGCAGCAGCAGACGTTGCAGTATAACCTGCTGCAGGATAGGAAAACCAACCCCTTCTTTCGTTCTTTAACCCGGCGCAGATTGCCGGTTACTACATTCTGCTGTTGTACCTGCCGAAGGCTGACAGCATCGGTAAAGGGTGTCTTTACCGATGCTGTAAACCACCCTTTACGCATGCTGTAAACCACCTTTTACACATGCTGTAAATCACTCTTTACACTTCCGGAAAATTTCAACTTAAATATATACAGTTTACCGCCGTATTTGCCGGCAACGAAGAAAGCGATATGTCTGCCGCGGCTCAGGCTTATTTGCCCGCAAATTCCATCAGGTACGATTTCATGAAGGCATTCAGGTCGCCGTCGAGCACCGCCTGCACGTTGCCTGTTTCATGGCCCGTCCGCAGGTCTTTCACCATCTTGTAGGGATGCAGAACATAAGAGCGTATCTGCGAGCCCCATTCAATTTTCTTTTTCTCGCCTTCAATCATGGCCTGTGCTTCCATCTTTTTCCTGAGCTCGAGTTCATAGAGCTGCGACTTTAAAATCCTGAGCGCATTTTCCTTGTTGTTCAGCTGCGAACGTGTTTCCTGATTCTCAATAACAATTCCCGTGGGATGGTGCCTCAGCCTCACGGCCGTTTCTACCTTGTTTACGTTCTGGCCGCCGGCTCCGCTCGACCTGTATGTTTCCCATGTTATATCGGCAGGGTTTATGCTGATTTCAATGTTGTCGTCAACAAGCGGCGATACAAAAACCGAGGCAAACGTAGTCTGGCGTTTACCCTGGGCGTTGAACGGAGAAATACGTACAAGCCTGTGCACTCCGTTTTCGCTTTTCAGGTAACCGTATGCCTTATCTCCATCTATTTCAATTGTAACCGACTTTATTCCGGCTTCGTCGCCTTCCTGGAAATCGAGCTCCCGCACCCTGTAGCTGTTCCTCTCGGCCCACCGCAGATACATTCTCATAAGCATCACTGCCCAGTCGTTGCTTTCCGTTCCGCCTGCACCCGAATTAATTTTCAGTATGGCTCCAAGCTGGTCTTCTTCTTTCTGAAGCATGTTTCTCAGTTCAAGGTCTTCAACAAGCACCAGGCAACTCTGATACTGTGCATCGGCTTCGCTTTCCGAAACCTCGCCCTCCCTGTAAAAGTCGAAGATAACCGAAAGGTCTTCAACAGCCAAATCTATTTTCCGGAAATCATCAGTGATCCCCTTCAGCCTGGCAATACCTTTCAGAAGCTCTTCAGCATTCTTTGAATTACCCCACAGGCCTGGCTGTTGCGACAGCACTTCCTTTTCTTCAATTAACTGCAGCTTGCCGTCAACGTCAAAGAAACCTCCTCAACGCATCGCGGCGTTCCGACAAATCCCGTATCTGTTCGTTAGTTATCATATTATAAAATTTTGACAAACTTACGCTTTATATCAGAAAAACGAAAACATAAAAACATCTGCCATTATTGAATATATTTGGTTGTTTGTAATTGCTATACTGTTATTTTTGCATAACGATAGGAACTTTATTATGAATACTGTGAAAAAAACGCAACTCTCAACAATGCTGTCTGCAGGTATTATACTTCTTGTTTCCCTTAATGTCTGCGGGCAGGACAGGCTGATAACAAAAAGCGGCGAGGCGCTTGATGTACGTATTATCGAGAAAAACAGAAGCGGCGTAACGTATAAAATGGCCGGCTATCCCGATGGCCCCCTGATAACGGTAAGGCCGGGCGCCGTTGACAGAATTGAATACCGTAACGGCGCGGTTGACCTTATGGGCAATCAGAATCCGCGCAAAGAGAAACCGTTCGGGATAAGCATGGGCGGAGTTACGTGGCCGTTCGCGGGGGGGCTCATATCGACATATACGATGGATTACTTTATAACACCGCAGGTTTCGGCAGAGATTAATGCAGGTAATGATTTGCAGCAGGTGCTCTATTTTTCGGCCGGCGTAAGAGCGCATGTCAATTCCGGCTGGTCGGTGCGGCGGCTTACCCCGTTTGCAGGCGCCCTGTTCGGATATGAATACGGCAACGAATTTGTGCAGATTCCGCTCGGGGTAAATTACATGCATCGAACCGGCATAAACGTTTCGCTGAGCGTTAATGAACTGATTTTCTCCAACAGCAGCCAGACAACCGTAGAGTTAAGAGGAGGATGGAGGTTTAAACTGTAATGGCGGGGCCAATCAGTTTGTTTTGAAACTGTATTTAACAGCTTTCACCTCTTCGTTTGCCTGCACTATTTTCTTTTTAAGCGATTCTTTATATCTGATTACTTCGTCCATAACAGTTTTGTTGCCGGCGGCAATTATCTGGGCGGCCAGTATCCCGGCATTCTGGGCTGCGTTAATACCAACGGTGGCAACCGGAATACCGGGAGGCATCTGAACAATGGCAAGCAATGCGTCGAGCCCTTCGAGCGACGCTTTTACAGGCACGCCTATCACCGGAAGCGGGGTCATTGAAGCAATTACGCCGGGAAGATGTGCAGCCATTCCCGCAGCGGCAATTATAACCTTTATGCCTCGTGCGGCAGCATTATGAGCAAATTCACCAACCTCTCCGGGGGTTCTGTGTGCCGAGAGAGCGTTAATTTCAAAAGGGATACTGAAACTGTCAAGTATTTCAGCCGCTTTTCCCATTACAGGCAGGTCGGATGCGCTGCCCATGATTATACTTACTAAGGGGGTCATCTTTATAATTTAAATTATCTCATTAATCGGGCCAAAAGTAAGGTATTATTTTCATATTTTTGCATCGGCAATTAACAAACCGGTGCGATGAAAGAAATTCAGGTTTTAGACAAAAAATTCATTGAGATGATTACAGGCGAAGCCATTCAGCAGAGAGTTGAAGAACTTGCCGTGATGATAGATAACGACCTTCGCGGAAAAGATACAGTTTTCCTCGGAATACTTAACGGAGCGTTTCTTTTTGCTGCCGACCTGTTTAAACGCCTCGAACTTCCGGCCTGCATATCATTTGTGAAGCTGGCTTCATACGAGGGAACAAAGTCTTCAGGCACTATAAAGGAGCTTATTGGCTGGAATGAGGAAATAAAAGGCAAGACAGTTGTTGTAGTTGAGGATATAATAGACACTGGAGCTACGATTGAAAGGATTATGGCCGAGCTTGTCATGCGCAAGGCAGCCGAGATAAAGATTGCAACTGCCTTTTTTAAGCGAGGAGTTTACAGAAGTAAAATAGCCATTGACTATATCGGTTTTGAGATTCCCAACGATTTTGTAGTTGGATATGGCCTCGATTACGATGGTTATGGCAGAAATCTAACATCAATTTACAAGTTAATATCTTAATTAATATATTTATCATGGTTAATATTCTTATTTTTGGCCCTCCCGGATCGGGAAAAGGCACACAGTCGGTCAGGCTGGCAGAAAAATTCAATCTTCTTCACCTGTCAACCGGCGACATGCTTCGTGCAGAGATTGCCGCAGGAACCGAACTCGGTAAAAAGATGAGCGCAATAATGTCGAAAGGCGAACTTGTGCCCGACGAAGTGGTTATTGAAATGATTGCCGCTAAAATTGACGGCGTAAAAGACAAGTCGGGTTTTCTGTTCGACGGATTTCCGCGCACCGTTGCACAAACCGTTGCGCTTGAAAAGATGCTGAACGACAGAAATATGAAAATAAACAGCATGTTGACGCTCGACGTTGATCACGATGAACTTGTGAAACGCCTCATCGCAAGAGCCGAGCTGTCGGGTCGTCCAGATGACAAAGATCCTGCGGTTATCGAGAACCGGATAGACGTTTACAGGGAAAAAACCGAACCGATAATAGATTTTTGCAGGCAGAAAGGGCTGTATCAACCGGTAAACGGCGTTGGAAGCATTGATGATATTTTCGACAGACTGTCGGCACTGGTATCGGAACTGGTTTAAATGTTAGGAATTGTTGATTCTGACAGTGTTATATTGACAATCTTTTAAAAGGTAATTGAGTATCCCCTGAATCTGCAAGTGTATCTTTGGGGGATATTCTTTTTTGTAAGAGAAATATTTGTATGAAGCAGGTATGAATAACGCGCGTTATAAAAACTTCCGTAAGCTTTTGCTGCTGGCCTTTGCTATTGTTGTTGGTGTAGGATCGCTTGTGTTTACAGCAAGTCTTGTTGACAGGCTTAAATATGAAGAACGAAAGAAGGCTGAACTGTGGGCTGAAGCAATGCAGCTGATTTCGCTGTCGGATACAACACAGGATGTTGATTTCCTGTTTTCAATAATTGATAACAATAATACTATTCCGGTTATACTTGCCGATGAATCGAACGAAATAATATCTTCAAGGAACTTCAGCCCGAAAAAGATGGAAGATCCGGAATATCTTGACAGAACGCTGATGAAAATCAAAGAATACAGGGACCCTATTGTGATTGCACTCGACAACAGACACTTCAACCTTGTGTATTATAAAGACAGTGCTATACTCACAATGCTCATGTATTACCCGTATGTTCAGTTTGGAATCATCGCACTGTTCATTGCCGTGTCGTATCTTGCATTCAGTGCATCGATGGTGGCTGACCATAACATGGTTTGGGCCGCAATGTCGAGAGAAACGGCTCATCAGCTTGGTACCCCAGCATCGTCACTTGCCGGATGGGTTGAGGTATTGCGTCAGAAGCATCCGGAAGTGGTGATTACCGAAGAGATTTCGAGAGATGTGGAACGGCTTGAGAAGATAACGGAAAGATTTTCGCGAATAGGCACGAAAGCGGCGCTGTTGTCAACCGACATTGTACAGTTGATTTTACGTACAGCAGGTTATCTAAAAATGCGAACCTCATCTAAGATAGCATTTAAAACTGATTTCAGCCACTGCAGCACGGCATTGACCGTACCAATAAACACCGCTCTTTTTGAATGGGTAATAGAAAACGTTTCAAAAAATGCTATCGACGCCATGGAAGGAAACGGGACAATAACATTTCAGGTGCGAGAGGCTGAAAAGAATGTAATTATTGACATCTCAGATACAGGTAAGGGAATACCGAAATCGGCTTTCAACAAAATATTCATTGCAGGCTTTTCAACAAAGCAGCGTGGGTGGGGAGTGGGACTGTCGCTTTCAAAAAGGATAGTTGAAGACTATCATAACGGTCGTATTTTTGTAAAACACTCGGAAGCAGGGCGCGGCTCGTGCATAAGGATAGTACTTTTGAAAGTGCAAACTGAAAAGATATGAAAAGGGATGAGGTAGAGATAATGGCGCCGGCAGGGTCGTACGATTCGCTTATGGCTGCCATACAGGGAGGCGCCGATTCTGTATATTTCGGTGTCGAAAAACTCAACATGCGGGCAGGGTCGTCGGGCAGCTTCACGGTTGATGATATCGAAAACATAGTATCAATATGCAGGCTGTATAATATTAAAAGTTACATTACGCTTAATGTTGTTATATACGATAGCGAGCTTGAACAGATGCAAAAAATAGTAGATAAGGCAGCCGATTGTGGAGTTACGGCAATCATAGCCTCCGATATTTCAGTAATACGGTATGCCTTTTCAAAAGGAATATCCGTACATCTGTCAACACAGGTAAACGTAACCAACGCAGAGTCGCTCATGTTTTTCTCGCAATGGGCCGATGTTGCAGTTCTGGCGCGTGAGCTTAACATCGGTCAGATAAGGCATATATATGATTCGATACACGACAGAAAAATAACAGGCCCCTGCGGCAAACCGGTGAGGATAGAGATGTTCGCACATGGTGCGCTCTGCATGGCCGTGTCGGGCAAATGCTATTTGAGCCTGCACGAAAACAATAAATCGGCCAACAGGGGAGAGTGCTACCAGACGTGCCGCAAAGCATACACTGCAACAGAAAAGGAATCAGGATACCAGCTCGAAATAGACAACGAATACATAATGTCGCCAAAAGACCTTTGCACAATAGGCTTTCTCGACAGGCTGACAGACGCCGGTGTAAGGGTTCTGAAGATAGAAGGCCGCGCAAGACCTGCCGAATATGTAAAAACAGTTGTTGAATGTTACAGCGAGGCGATTGGTGCAATAATTAAAGGAACATACTCGCCCGAAAAATGCGAACAATGGCGCGGCAGGCTTGCAACAGTGTTTAATCGCGGATTTTGGGACGGTTATTATCTCGGGCAAACGATGGGCGAATGGAATACACGCTACGGTTCGGCAGCAACAAGGCGAAAAACATATCTTGGAAAAATAACAAACTACTTTGCACGGATAGGCGTAGCCGAAATAAAGCTTGAAACAGGCGATCTTAACATAGGCGATACAATACTTGTAACAGGCCCGACAACAGGCGTTGTTGAATATGTCGTTTCGGAAATACGGGTTGACCTGCAACAGACAGCAGCAGCCAAAAAGGGAGAATACTGCTCAATACCATCGTTGAGTTGCCTGCGACGGTCGGATAAGGTGTATAAATGGACAGAAGCCGGAGAGTAATTACACAAAAGACGATATCGACTGCCCCAATGTCAGGTTTTTACAGTCGATATATTATTTCCATTTCGGCATAAGTTATGTGTACTGTCATCGCTTCCACCACGAAGCCACAACCGTCGGCAAAGAAAAAATACTTTCTCATGATATTTTGATATAGTTGCACCTGTTAACACCAGGGCAAACGCATGAAACTGGCTTTTACGGCTTTTTTGCATCAATTGATGCAACCTTCATAAAGGGCTTCGACACACTTGCATCAGTTGATGCAACTCCCACCAGGGGCTTCGACACACTTGCATCAGTTGATGCAACTCCCACCAAGGGCTTCGACACACTTGCATCAGTTGATGCAACCCCCACCAGGGGCTTTGACACACTTGCATCAGTTGATGCAACTCCCACCAGGGGCTTCGACACACTTGCATCAGTTGATGCAACCACCACAATGGACTTCGACATACTTGCATCAACCAATGCAACAACAGATGAAACATTTTTTATAAACCTTTTAAATTAAAGTAGAGCTGCAATGCATTACGGCTCTACAGCGAAGCGGCAAAACACTGCGGCCTGCCCGAATAACAACCGGCCGGCAACAAACCTGACACATAAAATTTCGTGCGCTTGCCCTGTGTTAACACCGCCATGTTAATCTTTTTTACAAAAAAGTCTTACATTTGCCCCCCTGTAAAGATTAAAACCAACCGTTAAATGAAGATTTCATACAACTGGATAAAAGATTATCTGAAGATAGACCACGAGCCTGAAAAGATTGCAGACATCCTTACCTGCACCGGTCTTGAAGTAGAAGGAATAGAAGAATGGGTATCCGTAAAAGGTGGCCTTGAAGGCGTTGTTATCGGCAAGGTGCTTACATGCAAAAAACACCCAGGTGCCGACAGGCTGTCTGTAACCACAGTCGATACCGGCGGCCTGCAGCCATTGCAGATAGTATGCGGTGCACCCAACGTAGCCGCAGGGCAAACCGTAGCCGTTGCTACCGTGGGCGCAATACTCTATAAAGGCAACGAAAGCTTCGAGATAAGGAAATCAAAAATACGCGGTGAACTCTCCGAAGGTATGATTTGCGCCGAAGACGAACTCGGCCTTGGCACCGACCATACCGGAATAATGATTTTAAACAGCGACGCAGAAGCAGGAACACCTGCAAGCCGTTATTTCGACATAACCAGAGACGTGGTATTTGAAATAGGCCTTACACCCAACCGTATCGAAAGCGGTTCGCACATTGGTGTTGCACGCGATATTGCCGCATACCTCCGCCAAAACGAGAACGCCGGCCTGCAGGTAACGCTTCCCGACCTGTCATCTTTCAAAAGCGACAACAGCAGCAACGTTATCGACATTGAAATTGAAAACAGCCACGACTGCCTGCGATATACAGGGGTTACACTGTCTGAAATAGAAATATGCGAATCGCCCCGGTGGCTTAAAGACAAGCTGAAGTCTATAGGGCTCAACCCAATCAACAACGTTGTAGATATAACCAACTTCGTACAGCACGAAACAGGGCAGCCGCTCCACGCTTTCGACTGCAACGACATTGCCGGCAACAGGATAATAATTAAAAACCTTCCAGCCGGCAACAAATTCGTAACCCTCGACGGTATTGAAAGAAACCTTTCACCCAAAGATCTCATGATATGCAACGAAAACGAAGGAATGTGTATTGCCGGCGTTTTCGGAGGGCTTAAATCGGGAATAAAACCAACCACCCAAAACATCTTTCTTGAAAGCGCCAACTTCAATCCGGTTGCAATAAGGAAAACATCAAAAAGACACGGAATAAAAACCGACTCGTCGTTCAGGTTCGAGCGCGGAGCCGACCCCGAAATAGCAGTATGGGCACTTAAACGCGCTGCCATGCTGGTAAAAGAACTCGCAGGAGGCACAATATCATCTGAAATTACCGACATTTATCCCGTTCCCGTAAAAAGAGCCATTGTAGAAGCATCTTACAGCTCCATAGCAAGGCTTGCAGGCAAAGCCATTGAAAAAAATACCATCCGCAACATACTCGGCTTCCTTGAAATCGACATAATGGAAGAAGACGGCGACAGGCTTGCACTTGAAATACCCGCAAGGAAAGTTGACGTTAAAAACGAAGCCGACGTTATTGAAGAAATACTCAGGATTTACGGCTACAACAACATAGAAACAGGCACCCGCCTCAACTCTGCAATAACAATTGTCGAAAAACCAGACAGGGAAAAACTCGTAAACACCATTTCCGACATGCTTGCCTCCGCCGGATTTGCCGAAATAATGTGCAATTCCCTCAATCCCGCCTCATGGTATGAACAGAACGATGAATTCGACACAAAACGGCTCGTTATACTTGCCAATCCCCTCAGTTCCGACCTTAACGCCATGAGGCCGAGCCTGCTCTACGGAGGTCTGAGCACCATAATATGGAATCTGAACAGGCAAAACCACGATTTGAAACTGTTTGAATTTGGTCACTGCTATTTCATTGATAAACCGGGTGCCGATATCCCATCTCCCGAAAACTACTCCGAAAAAGCAAACCTTGCCATGTTCATAACAGGACAAACAGGCAAACAGACATGGAACCACAAAGCCGCCCCAACCAGCTTCTTCCACCTCAAATCATACATGGAAATGGTTTTTTCGCGGCTCGGAATAGACATCGACCAACTTGCAACAGCCGAAAGCCCCATGAAATACTTCGCAGAATCGATAACATGGCTGCACAACGGCGAACAGCTCGGCGAAGCCGGACGCATATCGGCGCAATACCTCGCACAGTTCGACATACAGCAGGATGTTTACTTCGGAAACATAAACTGGGACTGCCTGATGAAAATTGCCGCTAGACACACCGTATCGTTCCGCGAACTGCCCCGCTACCCAACGGTACGACGCGACCTTGCGCTGCTTTTAAACCGCAGCGTTACCTTCGGGCAGATACGCGACCTTGCCCGACGTACCGAACGGAAACTCCTGCACAACGTTGCCCTGTTCGACGTTTACGAACACCACTCCCTTGGTGCAGACAAAAAGTCGTACGCCGTAAGCTTCACACTCCGCGACGACCGGCAAACACTGACCGACAAAACTATCGATAAAACGATGAACAGCCTCATGGCCGCATTTGAAAGAGAACTCGGCGCAACCGTAAGGAAATAAAAACATTCAGCACAAAATGAAAGGTATTACCGGAAATGGATAGAGCAATCGATTCTGTAAAAAAATACCTGTCGCTTGTAAAATTCAGCCACACTGTATTTGCAATGCCATTTGCAATGATTGGATTCGCACTTGGCATCACCACCGGCAGTCATACCTTTAGTCTGCGCATACTCCTGCTCGTAATACTGTGCATGATATCTGCACGCAACGCTGCCATGGGCTTCAACCGATGGGCCGACCGCAGGTTCGACACACAAAACCCCCGCACCGCCTCGCGCGAGATACCGACAGGCAAAATATCGCCCGGCGCCGCACTGACATTCGTTGCCATAAACGCAGCCCTTTTCATTGCATTTGCATACCTCATCAACCCGCTGGCATTCATGCTCTCACCGGTAGCGCTGCTAATAACGCTGGGCTACAGCCTTACAAAAAGATTTACAGCCTTCTGCCACCTCATCCTCGGACTCGGTCTCAGCCTGGCGCCCATCGGAGCATACATAGCAGTTACCGGACGGTTTGCAGCGCTCCCCGTCATCTATTCACTTATAGCCCTAACATGGACAAGCGGCTTCGACATCATTTATGCCTTGCAGGACGACGAATTTGACCGCCACGCCGGCCTCCGCTCAATACCCGCCGCTGCAGGCCGGAGAGGCGCCCTTATTATTTCATCGCTTATTCACACGGCAACCTTTGCCCTCGTAATACAGGCAGGCACAGCAGGAAATGCCGGCATCATGTATCTGGCAGGCGCAGTGCTTTTTTCAGCTCTTTTACTGTATCAGCACCTTATTGTAAAACCCGGCGACCTGAGCCGTGTCAACATAGCATTCGCCACCTCAAACGGCATTGCAAGCACTGTGTTTGCCGTGTTTACCATAATCGACATTTTGGTGTATTGACTTTCAGCTATGTTGGTTGGGTTACATATTTACTTTTTCTGATGTTTTTATGGGGCATAAAACAAAATGCCCTAATTTCATGAGAGGCAGAAAACGGCGCAAGGTGGCTGTACATAGACGAGTGAGTGTTGTTTTATGAGCTTGCTTAAAAAAACGAAACGTCTGAAAAGATTAAACAAAAACCCCGCACGCAGCTACTCAAATGCCGTGCGAGGGTGTTCTTTGCTTGCTGCCCCGGTGCGGTTAGTCGTTCATAAATCACTTAATATACTACATACCACCCCTTGCCCTTCAAAATACTTAAATCGCATAAAAGGTTACCGCTATCATCGCTTGTTCCCGGATTATCAGAAATAAAGACTTGTTTTCTTTTGGGAAGTGTACTGCTGTTCAACGTTCTGAACAGACTGTTTATTGCTTCCGTTAATAATTGATTATCTTGTCACATCAAATAATGCAGTGCGTGACAGTTACTCACATCCAAACCTGTCGATTTTTCAGCAACTATCTGTATGTCAATGCTGTAAAACATCCCAATATCTCAAAGGGTAACGATTTGGCCACGTGCGATTTATTTTGCAATACATCATTCTGCTCCTTCAAATAACTCTTTCGGGTACAAAAGTAG
>JAITVX010000026.1 GCA_031285575.1 Bacteroidales bacterium | reverse complement strand
GGATAGCTTGGGTTGGCGTATTTGATGTAGAAAGTTCACTTTCTACTCTATTTGTTGGATGGTTTCCAAGATTTTTCCGCTTTTTTGCACCAAAGCTGTTCTTCCTGTTTAATTGTTTGTCAAACAATCAAACATAATCATTTTATTGATAATGAACAACCTCTTTTTTATTTATCCAAATGCACTACGGGTTAATCTTTTATTATTTTCCTCGTTTATCCTTATAGTTAAAATCCTAATATTTTTCCACTTAACTTATCGGCGGAATGGATGGAAAAACGGTTTTTTATCTGTCATTTCAAGCCTCCATGATTCCAGTACTTTGAGTACAGTTTATTTAATTTGTAATAAGCAAATATGTGATGTTAAGTGATATAAAAAAGCTGCCGAATAGTTCTTTTTATTCGGCAGCTTTTTTCAGTATTTAATAATTTCAGGCTACACCCCTTTTGCAATAAGGTCGCCTACTTCTGTTGTTGAGTAGCCCATCCTTCCGGCTCCCATGTCTTTCAGTTTGTTTGCGGTAACATCTATTATCGACTCTTCAATCGCTTTAGCGGCAGCATCTTCACCCAGATGTTCAAGCATCATCCCTCCGCAGGCTATAGCAGCAAGAGGGTTAATAACATTCATACCAGTATATTTCGGAGCTGAGCCACCGATGGGTTCAAACATAGATACCCCGGCAGGGTTAATGTTGCCACCTGCGGCAATCCCCATTCCGCCCTGAGTTATGGCGCCCAAATCGGTTATGATGTCGCCGAACATGTTTGTCGTTACAATAACGTCGAACCATTCGGGGTTTTTTACCATCCACATACAAGTAGCGTCAACATGATAATATTCTCTTTTTATATCGGGATATTCTGCTCCAACTTCATGGAAGGCTCTTTCCCACAGGTCGAAAACGTATGTCAATACATTAGTCTTGCCACAGAGTGCAAGTGTTTTCTTTTTGTTTCTTTTTCTCGTATAGTCAAAGGCGTACCGGAGACAGCGTTCTACCTGCATACGCGAATATACCATGTTCTGGATAGCCGTTTCGTCGGGTGTGCCTTTCATCATTATACCACCGAGACCTGTGTAAACGTCGCCAGAATTTTCCCTAATAACTACATAGTCGATATGCTCCGGCCCCTTGTCTTTCAACGGGGTTGATACGCCTGGATACAGTTTTATGGGGCGAAGGTTTACGTATTGGTCGAGATCGAAACGCAGCTTCAGCAATATTCCTTTTTCAAGTATCCCGGGTTTTACGTCGGGATGACCAATTGCTCCGAGAAAAATGGAATCGAATTTTTTAAGCTGTTCAGCGGCCGATTCGGGAAGAATTTCGCCGGTACGCAGATAGCGTTCGCCTCCAAAGTCAAAATCCTGAAAGTTAAGTTTGAATCCAAATTTAACAGCGGCGGCGTTTAATACCTTTTTTCCTTCCGCTGCCACTTCGGGGCCTGTTCCGTCGCCACCTATGACTGCAATGTTATAAGATTTACTCATAATTTATTTGTTTATTTATATATCTATCTAATGTTATTACTTAATGCGAATCAACCGTTGAATACTCAGCTATCAATAATGCCGCAAAAGTATAAAATATACGGAATTTTCTTTGTTTCTGTAAAAAATACTTTTCCCATTTACCGTTATTAATTTATGTTACACAACTCATACTTTTTGATAGCCTTAAAAAGCTTTATTTTCATAACCGCAGGCGGGCGTAATATTGCCTGCAGCTGTGCGAAGTACAAAATAACTGCCTGTAAAGGCAGAACTTTCTGTCATTATTATGCTTTGTCTTAGCAGACAGATGTATTGTGTTAAACTGTGCTTCGCTTGCACGCGGTTATTAGATTTGGCTTTTCAAGCCTTTCATGTTATTTTTTCTTCAACTGTCAATTTTACAATTACTATGCGTATTATCAAAAAATATACAGTAGAAAAAAATTACAACACATGCATATACATCTGTTAAATAGACGATTATTCAGACTGCCACATGTGATATTCAATTGTTTCAAGTAAATTATTTCAAAAAATTTGTTAAAACATAAAACTTATTCATATATTTATCGCATTGATTTTTGAAAATTTAAAGTGGTGAATTTTAGATACATGTTGAATACATATAGCTATATTCGGATATGAAAAAATCTTTACTTATCGTAATTATTGTTGTAGCAGTAATTCTTGTTCTGCCGGTTTTCAACCTGCTTGGCTGGGCTTTTAAGGAAAAGAAACCTATGGATATTATCTTGGTTGATAAAACAGTGCCATCGTTTGATCGCAAGAATCACAAATCGTTCAACTGGATACTGACGAACGGCAGGTTTGTTAAAAAAGAAAGTCGCAGCAGTTATTCATACCGGAAAGACTATTACGGTTTTTATCCCGTAAGACCTTTAAAGGATAAACAATGGGGACGAAACGATTACCGCCTTGCCGACATTATTGATATGGCCGAACAAAACGATGCCATATACTTTGCCGACACCTATGGCGTTTTCTTTAACGACTGGTATCAGGGCACAGGTAAAAGCAGAAGATCGAGAATGCTCTATGGAGGCCTTAACAACAACGACTATCTTCTGATAAACGAAATGCAGGACAGGAGCAAGCTGGTTGTTTTGGAATATAACTCATTCGACTATCCGACAGCACAGTTTGAATCGGTTCGTACACAAGAAAAACTTGGTGTTGTTTTTTCAGGATGGACAGGGAAACATTTCTCATCGCTCGACACAATGCAGGCAGATTTTCCGGTATGGATGACAGCCATGTACAGGAAACAGTATGGCAAACCCTGGAGTTTCAGCAAGTCGGGCGTAGTAATATTGAACGAAAACGATATTGTTGTTCTCGAAGAAGGAACTCACCTGCAAAACCCGCTGCCGCATATTATTACAGACGAAACAAACAGTGCAAAGTATAAAGTAGCCCCATCCGTTGCATTTGACCAATGGTTTGATATTGTAGCCCCGATTCAGGGCAAAGTCATTTCAAATTTCAAACTCGAAACGACATCTCTTGGCGATACGCTGCTGAACAGCAGGTTCCTCTCCGGCGAATTTCCTGCAGTAGTACAGAGTACCGCAGCAAGCAATACATACTATTTTTCCGGTGATTTTGCACATGCAGATATACCTATGTGGGTGTCGAAGATTGCCGGAGAACAGATGAAACTGAAGAGCCTTGCCTATTCTGAAAAACCCGATGACACAAGACGGTTCTTCTGGCTATATTACAGACCGCTTATTGATGCCATCTTTACAGAGTATTATGGTTCTATAAAGAATTAGGTTATTAATTAATTTATATAAGTCCGCCTGAAAAGCCGAAAACGAATGTTATGCAGGTAAACGACATAAGCCATCGGCAACCATGACAAAAGGAAGAGAATCAAAACCGCACATAGGTATCTATGGACGGCGCAATACAGGAAAAAGCAGCCTCGTTAATTGTATTACAGGACAGGATATTGCCATAGTTGCCGACCAGCCGGGAGTAACAACCGACCCTGTAAAAAAATCATTCGAAATAACCGGTTATGGCCCTGTAATACTGATAGACACTGCCGGAACAGACGATTCAGGTAACATAGGAGCCATGAGGGTTGACCGCACACTGAAAACAATAGACCTTATAGATCTTGCTATCTTGGTAATAACCGACAACCTGTGGGGACAGCCCGAAGACGAACTTGTAAAAAAGTTTAACAAGTCGAACATACCCTTTATAGTAATATACAACAAGTCGGACATTGCCGCCGCCGAAACAGCTTTTAAGGAAACCGTAGCCCAAAAGACCGGAACCCTGCCCGTTGAATTTTCAACAACTGACAAACGCAACTATGAAACCCTCATATCGCTGATAAACGAAAAGATACCCGAAAAATCATTCAAAACACCAGCCCTTGTTGGTAGCCTGATAAAGCCAGGCTACACAGTAATGCTCATTACCCCAACAGATATTGAAGCCCCCGCAGGAAGACTCATCCTTCCTCAGGTACAGACAATAAGGGACATACTTGACAACAATGCCGTCTCAATAGTATTGAAAGAAATACAGGTGGAAGCTTTTTTAAAGAAAACCGGAATAATCCCGGCGCTGGTAATAACCGATTCGCAGGTATTCAAAACAGTTGACGCATTAATCCCTGCCGGCGTACCTCTTACCAGTTTCAGTATCCTGCTGGCCAGGCTTAAAGGCGACTTCGACAGTTATCTGAAAGGCGTTCATAAAATATTGCAGCTAAAGGATGGCGACAGGGTACTGATACTCGAATCATGTTCTCACCATATTGCATGCGACGACATTGGAAGAGAGAAGATGCCTATATGGATTTCAGCCTTCACTGGCAAAAAGATAGAATTCGACATAGTAGCCGGTCTCGATCCATTTCCCCACCCAATAACCGCCTACTCGCTTGCCATACAGTGTGGCGCATGCATGATAACGCGAAAACAGCTTCTCAACAGGATTTCCGAAATAATAAAGGCCGGAGTTCCGGTTTCAAACTATGGTATGGTAATTGCCTTTGTGCAGGGAATTTTCAACCGTGCAGTTGCTCCTTTAATATAGATGCACCGTACACCGCTGCTGATATTTGAAACAATGCTTGCGCTGGGTATTATAAGTTAATGTCAAATCAATAATTAAAATAAATATTTGCACATTTATAAAATTCCGTTACCTTAGCGTTATTATTTCTCACTCATGATATGATACACAGACAACTCGACAAAATACGCATGGAACCCCGCAAGGAAACGGTTTCGTTTATCTACGAAACGATATCCCATAAATAGTGTTGATATGTCGAAAATCTATCCCAACCAGCTGATACACAGTCTCAAGCCAGGCAAGATAATCCTGCCGGCACTTATAGGTTTGGCCGTAGCAGGATGGCTTATATTTGTTGAAATTAATGCCGACACTATTGATATACTCGACTTTACATGGAAATCGGCCTTTTGGATACTCGTCGCATGGTTGTTCATGGTGGGACGCGACCTCGGATACATAATAAGGATAAGAATACTTACAGACAACAAACTGACATGGCGTCAGGCTTTCCGGGTAATAATGCTGTGGGAATTCACCTCGGCAATAACCCCCTCAACCGTCGGAGGGACCGCCATGGCAGTAGTATTCCTCAACAAGGAAAAGATAAGCCCCGGCAGAAGCGCCGCAGTTGTACTGGCAACATCGTTCCTCGATGAACTGTATTTTATAATAATGTTGCCACTGATACTGCTTATCGCAGGACCGCACACACTGTTCATCACCTCGCAGCAGGGCACCGGAATGGCCTTTCTCAACCACCTCATGCTGCTCACAACCATCGGATACGTCCTAATACTTGTTTGGGTAATTATCGTAGGATACGGACTGTTCTTCAACCCGCATGCAATTAGAAAAATGATAACCGGTTTTTTCAGGCTGCCGCTGCTGCGACGGTGGCATGATGCAGCCATCAAGGCCGGCGGCGACATAGTTGAAAGTTCATATGAACTGCGTAAAAAAGGTTGTCCGTTCTGGATAAAAACTATTTCTGCCACATTTTTATCGTGGACATCGCGCTACTGGGTTGTAAACGCCATACTCGTAGCATTCTTCACCATCAACGACCACTTTCTAATATTCGCGCGGCAGCTCGCCACATGGATAATGATGATAATAAGCCCTTCGCCCGGCGGCAGCGGATTTGCCGAACTCATACTCAGCCGTTATATTGCCGACACCATACCGGTTGATGCAGCCGTGGCAGGAAGCGTAGCCCTTGCTACAGCCATAATATGGCGGGTAATAAGCTACTATCCCTATCTCATAGCCGGCGCCCTAATCACCCCCGGATGGATAGATAAAAACTTCATTAAACATCAGAAATAAAAAACGTTTTCCTGTATTTCCTGCCCTTCAGAAGACTTGAGTTTGGGTTATTCATCGAACTGTATAATTGCTATAAATCCGTTTTCAAATATAATCATAAACTGCGCCCTTAATTACTACACATTATAATATTTTAACTGAACGTTCTGTACAGAGGTTTTGTTAATGTCAGATCATTTTTAATTATCCTTTTTGATTTTGTTACCTTTCTTAATTGACTGTTAAAACTTTTCGATTACATTTGTGGCATAATTAAATATCAATACATGGCGGAAGAACTGTCGCTTACATATAAAATTGCCCTCGGGCTTATTCCTCATATAGGCGACATCAGCGCAAGGAAGCTTGTTTCACACTTCGGCTCCGTAGAAGCTATTTTCAGAGAGCCGTATGGAAATCTTGTTAAAATACCAGGCATAGGGCCAACTCTTGCACAGCATATCTGTAACAGGTCTTACATTGGCGTTGCCGAGAAAGAGGCTGAATTTGTAACCAGGCACGATATAAAAACCTTTTTTTACCTCGATGGCAGCTATCCGTACAGGTTGAAACAGTGCGAAGATTCTCCTGTTGTATTCTTTTTTAAGGGAAACGCCGACCTGAACGCGAACAAGCTATTGAGCGTAGTCGGAACGCGGAATGCAACACAAAGAGGCAAAGAACTGTGCAGTAAAATAATAGGAAACCTTGCAGAACGGCATCCCGACCTTATAATTGTAAGCGGGCTGGCTTATGGCATCGATATTGAAGCCCACAAGGCGGCACTTGCAAACAATCTGCAGACAGTAGGCGTATTGGGGCATGGCCTAAAAACACTTTATCCATCGGCTCATATTTCAACTGCAAAAAAGATGGCAGAAAATGGAGGACTGCTTACTGATTTTATATCGGACGAACAGCCTGAACGTACCCATTTTGTGAAAAGAAACCGTATAATTGCCGGATTGTCAGACGCAACTCTTGTCGTCGAATCGGGAATAAAAGGCGGTGCGCTTATTACAGCCGATATTGCAAATTCCTATCATCGCGATGTTTTTGCACTTCCCGGAAGGCCTGACGACAAATGGTCGTCAGGATGCAATAATTTGATAAAGACAAATAAGGCTGCACTTGTTGAATGTGCCGACGATATTGAATATTTACTCGACTGGAAACCGGAAAAGAACAAACAGCCTGTTCAGAAATTCATGTTCGCAGAGCTTGACGACAATGAAAAAATCATATTTGAACTTATCAGTAAAGAAGGTGAAATGACTATTGACGCAATTTGCCGTTCATGCGGAATTCCTGTACACAGGCTCTCTTCTCAACTTCTGCAGATGGAATTCAAAGGAGCCCTTAAGTGTATGCCAGGTAATATCTATAAAACAGCCTGATGACTACTGATTTATTCTTTAAGAAAAAACACAATGCGATTTATTGACACTCACACTCATCTGTATCTGCCGGAGTTTGATGCCGACAGAGATTCATCTGTTGAAAAAGCTGTAAATGCGGGCGTTGAAATGATGCTCCTACCAAATATCGATATTCATTCAATCGGCGCCATGATGAACTCTGTTGAAAGATATAAAAAAGTATGCTTCCCCATGATAGGGCTGCATCCGACATCGGTAAAGGATGATTATGCCTGTCAGCTTGAAAAGATGGAATATCTTTTACCTTTGTACAATTTTGTTGCTGTCGGAGAAATTGGTATCGACCTTTACTGGGATAAAACATATATAAAGGAACAAACGCAGGCTTTCAAACAACAGGTTTACTTTGCAGCAACACATAACCTGCCTGTGGTAATTCATGCGAGAGATTCTTTCCCTGAAGTTTTCTCAGCACTTGAAGAGTTACCGAAAAATATAAGAGGCGTTTTTCATGCTTTTTCAGGCACACCGGAATATGCTCAAAAGGTAATAAGCATGGGATTAAAGTTAGGAATAGGCGGAATGATTACCTTTAAAAATACAGGGCTTGAAAAAGTATTGAAAAACGTAACGCCACACGACATAATATTAGAAACCGACTCTCCATATCTAACCCCTACACCTTTCAGGGGAAAAAGAAATGAAAGTGCTTATTTGCCAATCATAAACAAAAAAATTTCAGAGATTTACGGAATTCAAGAAAATGCAATGGCCGAAATATCCTATCAAAACTCTATTGAGCTTTTTAAACTCTGAAACGCCAAATTCGGAATAGCATTTGTTTTCCGTCTAAAACTGTTTAAAACGATATCCCTGATTTTTAAAAAATCAAATATCCCAGCCACATATACGCCACAGCCCTTTTTTATCAGGTATATGAACATCAGTATAAGGATTGATGGCCTTTAATTCCTCAATAAACTCTTGTTCTACTGTATAACTTACTTTTGGTTTCTATTCTTTTGCATTGGTCATCGGATTAGTACAAATTCTTTGAAATGCTGGTTTATATGTTAATAAATATTAAAAAGCACGAATATTTTTAATCTACTTCTGATTTAAGTCTTTTCAACAACACTTCCAGCCGGGAGGTTTTTTTTCGTTGAGCGATCAGTTTATATTCAGTATTACCATCGGTTTATATTTTATTGTTTGTTCGTTAATAGAACAAAGGTAGACAATAGAGGGAACCATTTTCATCCTCTTGGGCGTCTTATAACGTCATGAAGGTTTAGTGTGAAGTTAGCTATAGAGAAAGGAATTGAGCCGGTCATACTTCCCAAATCCTATCGAAAAAAGCTGTGGGAGTACAACAAGGAAATGTATAAAAGGCGTAACGAAGTCGAGAGGTTGTTTAGACGGTTCAAAAAAATCAGAAGAGTTTTCACACGTTACAAAAAAACGGATATAATGTATAGTACATTTGTTATGTATGATTTAATTATAGGTTATATAATACTATATCATTTATGCAAAGCTAAACTTTTTAAGCCAATATATAGGGGGGGAGCGGGTGAACCAAAAACTGTAGGTTTGCTACAAATATCTAATAAAAAAGAAGAACCGACATTTTATCGGTTCTTTCTGTAGATTTAGGTTAATCGTTAGGGTATTGTAACAATTAATGTAAGGTTTCACAGATGATGCATGTTTCTCATGAAAAGTTACGTTTTTTAGTAAAAAAAATACATACTTTATAAAGTCATAATAGACATCTTCTGGAAAGATGCAGTATGTTATTGTGCATACAAAGCCTTAAGCAACCGAGTTTACGTGTTAGCCAATCCAAAATGTAATATGGATTGGCTAACACGTAAACTCGGTTGCTTCACTGCGTTCGCAAAGACGAACATGATATTGAAGTTCTGTTTTCCGAAGAAATCTATTTAACCACAGCCATACTCGACAGAGACTGGAACGCCAGTGAGGTAATTGACACCCGAACAGGATATGGGAAATTAAAGAAATTCATATAAATTTGCACCCATGGAAAATAATTGTTGATGACCGATTCATTTGAAGCAAAAGGAAAAAGGAAACGGATGGTTGAAGAGCTGCGGCAAAAAGGAATAGCCGACGAAGAAGTGCTCAGAGCAATAAATACAGTGCCGCGACACTTGTTTATGGATCCGGCATTTCTTAGCCACGCCTATGTTGACAAAGCATTTCCCATAAGCTCCGGACAGACAATATCACAACCTTTTACAGTAGCTGTTCAAACCTCGTTGCTGAAGCTGAAAAAACGCGACAGAATCCTTGAAATAGGAACCGGATCGGGCTATCAGGCAGCAATACTTGCAGAAATGGGAGCAAAAGTATTTACCATCGAACGTTTCCGGGAAATTTACCTCAAAGCACAAAAGCTCTTGGTATCGTTGGGATACCATATCGACTTCTTTTACGGAGACGGATACACCGGCAAACCTATGTACAGCCCATTCGACGGCATAATCATTACAGCAGCAGCCGCCGAAATACCATCCGAGCTGCTGAACCAGCTGAAGCCCGGAGGCAGGATGGTTGTGCCGGTAGGAGGAGCTGCCTCGCAGACAATGACCGTTATCGAAAAGGCAGAAGACGGCTCATGCAAATACAGCGAACACGGCGCCTTTGCCTTTGTACCCATGCTGAAAGGAACAGTTAACGGAAAATAATAATACATAATGAATATACACAAACTTGTTTTTTCGCCCATAGAAGTCAATACATATATTATTGCAGGCGAATCTGGCAACTGCGCCATTTTAGACTGTGGCTGCTTTGATGAAAAAGAATGGGCGCTTCTCGAAACCTTTATTAACGACAATAAACTAACTCCCGTTGCACTTTTAAATACACACTGTCATCTCGATCACGTATTCGGAAACAGATTTGTATTGAACACGTATAATCTTAAAACGCAGTGCCACGAACTTGAAAAACCTGTTCTCGACAGTTTTACCGCACACACAATGCGCTGGGGATGGAAAATGGATGCGCCACCCAAGCCCATGAAATACATTGCCCACAATGAAGTAATAGAATTTGATAACATCAGCCTGAAAGCCCTGCATGTTCCGGGGCATACGCAGGGCAGCCTTGCTTTTTACAGCGAAGCCGACGGTTGCGTATTTACAGGCGACGCTCTCTTTGCAGGAAGCATTGGACGTACAGACCTGCCTGGAGGCAACTTCGACACACTGATTAACAGCATACAGAAAAACCTATTTACTCTTCCACCATCAACAACAGTTTATCCCGGACATGGTTCCTATACTGGAATCGGAGCAGAGATAACCACAAACCCATGGTTCAGGCAATAACGATGTTGTGCTTTTCGGGCAGGTGTGATATAAGGCTGCCATCATCTACCGATGTTTTGATGCAGTTGCCCTGTACTTTTTTGCGCCTCGTTGTGTTTTTGAGTTATTGTATTTCTTTTTTGCTTTTTCCCTGGCTTTTGTATCCTTCCGGTTCTGCTTCATGCGTTTTTGAACTTCTTGCGACTGAATTTCATACGACCTTTTTTGCGTTGCCCTGCTGCTGCCTTTAATCGACTTTTTTTTCTCCTGCTCTCTGGCATCCTGTTTTTTTTGAGCTTTCTTAACTTTACGTGATTGCATTTCGGCTAAATCATTTGCCGCATACTCCCTGCCTGCATTGACTGTTCCAACGCTTACCGTAACAAGCACTAAAAATATAATTATACGTTTAATAAACATGTTCTTTATAATATTTAAATTAGCCCGGGCGTTTTTATGACGTTCCGGTTCCTGATTTTTTGTATATTTTTAATTGAAAAATGAAAAAACGACCAAAGATAATTCTTTTTTTATTTGCAGCTTCATTATGTAGTGTGATATGTTCATGCAAAAAAAACAAAAACGATGTAATACCGAATGTGTATGTGGATTTTACCATCGACCTTACAGATTCTGAATTTATATCGCTTATCTCCATAGGAGAATCGTGCGTTGTCAGTCAGTTTACCAATAATTTTGGTTACAGAGCGGCAGGTTTTTCCGGAAACGGCATAATAATTCATTCGGGCATCGATGAGTTTTTTGCATACGACCGTACATGCCCCCACGAGTATGCGCTTGACGGATCGACAGTAAAAATTGAAATTGACGAATCTAATTCGATGTATGCAGTTTGCCACGTATGTAAAACAAAATACGGGCTGCCAATTAATGGTGCCCCTTCCGAAGGCCCGGGGCGGTATCCTCTTAAAAACTACAAAACGAGTTACGACGGAAGACGCCTGCGGGTATGGAATTCCTATTAGGCTTTTCCGGCAACCGTCATACGCTAAGCAATGTTTGTATATACTGCCTGAACGTCGTCGTCGTCCTCAAGCCTGTCAAGCAGCTTTTCAATATCAACAAGCTGCTCTTCCGTAAAATCAACGTATGTAACCGGTATGCGTTTCAGTGTCGCTTTCTTTACGCTTATGCCGAGCCGTTCGATGGCCTGCGACAGTGTGCCGAAACTTGTATAGTCGCCATAAATAAACACCGAATCGCCGTTCTGTTCAATTTCCTCAAGTCCTGCTTCAATCAGTTCGAGCTCCATGTCTTCAATGCCAAGGCCTGCTGTGTTGTCTGTTTCAAATACCGATTTGCGCACAAACATAAATTCGAGCGAGCCTGTGGGCACGGTTATCCCTCCCGATTTCCCGAAGTATGCCTTTACATTGGCAACCGTGCGGGTGTTGTTGTCTGTGGCGCATTCAACAAATACGAGTACTCCGTGAGGGCCTTTTCCTTCGTAGCACACCTCGGTGTACGATGCCGAGTCTTTGCCCGACGCCCGCTTTATTGCCGCTTCAATATTGTCTTTCGGCATATTCTGCGCCTTTGCGTTCATTATTGCTGTCCGCAGCTTTGCGTTCATATCGGGGTCTGGCACGCCTTCTTTTGCGGCCATTGTTATTGACTTGGCAAGTTTCGGAAACAGCTTCGACATTTTATCCCAACGCTTTTCCTTTGATGCCCGTCTGTATTCAAACGCTCGTCCCATAAATAATTTTATTTAAAATTAGGCTGCAAAAATAATCATCCTGCTGAAACGATTAATATTTTTAAAAAAAAATGTTATCCCATGGTTCATGAAATGTACCTTTTGAAAAAAAGCGCCGTTTCTTGGTTCAAGAAATATACCTTTTGGGAAAAAGTGCCGTTTCATGGTTCAAGAAATGCACCTTTTGGGAAAAAGTGCCGTTCCTTGGTTCAAGAAATGCACCTTTGGGAAAAAAGTGCCGTTTCATGGTTCAAGAAATGTACCTTTTGGAAAAAAGTGCCGTTTCTTGGTTCAAGAAATGTACCTTTTGGAAAAGTGCCGTTCCTTGGTTCATGAAACGGCACTTCATAGAAATGATTATACTTTTTTACACTGCTCACCGGGTTAAAATATCTTCAATAACCATCGAATACATATCGCCTGCAGATATACCGGCCGCCTTTGCCTGTTGGGGAATAAGGCTCTCTTTGGTCATTCCGGGAACGGTATTGATTTCAAGGAGGAACGGTTTTGAGTCGATAACAATAAAATCGACCCGAACTATTCCATAACATCCCAGCAGTATGGTTATTTCTTTGCTCAGTTTCTGAATTTCTTCCGTAACTTCCCTTGAAAAGCCTGCAGGGGTTATTTCGTTCGATTTGCCTGGTGTGTATTTGGCATCATAATCGAAGAACTCGTTTTTACTTATTATTTCCGTAACCGGAAGTATAATCGTTTTGTCTTTTATCTTCACTACTCCGCAGGCAGCCTCCCTGCCATTCATACAGGCCTCAACAAGCGCTTCGCCGCTTTCTTTGAATGCCTTTTCAAGCGCAGGAACTATATCTTCTTTGCCGTTTACCTTTGAAACGCCAAAACTCGAACCGCTGTCGTTAGGTTTTATAAAGCATGGCAGGCCAACTGTTTCCGTCAGCTCATCAATGTCAACCGCGTCTTCCCTGCGTATAAGTTTTCCTGTGGCCATAGGTATGCCATATTCCTTTAAAAACATCTTGCATGCCTGCTTGTTGAACGTAAGCGCCGAACAGAATGCACTGCAACCCGTATAGCGAATGCCAAGCATGTCGAAATATCCCTGCAAGGGGCCGTTCTCTCCGGGTGTTCCGTGTATGGCCATAAAAACGGCGTCGAACCGTATTTTCATATCGTCCGTATGCAATGAAAAGTCGTTTTTATCAATGCTGAAATACCCGCCTCGCGGGTCTTCCCAATACCAGCTTGTTCCGCGCATTAAAATAATGTAAACGAAATATTTCGATGATAGTGCGGCGCTTACTTCAGCTGCGCTTTTAACCGATACTTCATATTCAGGTGAATCTCCTCCGGCAACAATTGCAATAGTTTTCATTTTTTTCTTTTTTATTTTGATTCAAAGTTGTTGAAATAACTGTATAATTGAAAGAAACAGGTTGTTGATCTTTATGTTGGCAAGCCCGTCAGGAAATCAGTTGGAGCTTATGTTATAGTTATACAGGAACCTGTTCGAGCCTCCAACAATAAGGTGCCATTCATTGCGGTCAAAAAGCCTTCCTATCGAAAACATCGACGCTCCTTTCAGAGGAAATCCGGATGCTGTTTCTCCATTTTTTTCTATTAAGTAAATCAGGTTTTTATCTGTATCGAAAACACCTGTCTTCCTGTCTTCCTGCGAGAAGGTAAATGTTAGTGGCCCCACAAGCTGCGATGTTTCAAAGTTGCGCGAGAATATCTCCGACCCGTTGCCGCCATAAACATACAGACTTCCGCCTTCAACAAACAGGTATTCGTTCCGTCCGTCGCCGTCGGTATCGAAAATATCGAACGAATGGCCTGGCTGAAAACTGCGGATATTGAATTTTGTTATCGTTCCGTCGAAGTAAATATGCTGCACCGTTCCGTCGGGCGCCGTGCATACTACCGAGGGCTTTTCGCCTGCATTTAGTTTCAGGGTCGAGCCTTTTGCACGTGTTACCGGCTCCCTGGTGTTCAGCCTTACATTGCCTGTACGGTCGAGGAAATAGAGCAACGTTTTGTCGGCAACCACAATATAATCTTTGCCCGACACTCTGAAATAGTTTACTTCGGCAACCACAGAGTCTGCCGTGCGGAACGGTTTCCACCCTTTCACGGTATTCCCGCGTATATCGTAGCAGTAAACCTGTTTGTCTTCTCCGGAAATGAACAGGCGATAGTTTTTATTGTTGTCGTAGTCGAACAGCGCAAGATTGTTTGTGGCTGGAGATCTCAGTTTCACAGGATGCCTGTCAACGTAGTTCCCGTTACGATCTAAAATATGGAGGTAATTGCGCCCTGCAAAAAGAAGCTGAAGCTTGCCGTTTCGGAAATAATCGACCATGTAAACGGTTCCGTTTATGCGCTCTCTCAGCTGAACTTTCCACAGAACGCGCCCGGCTGCATTTATTAGATATGCGTTGTTTTTCATGTCCTGAATAAATATTTCGCGGGCGCCGGTAACGTGGTTTGTAAAAAAGAAAGGTTTAATGGCGGCAATTGTGTCGAGCAGCGTTTCCCATTCGGTTGCCGGCTCTTCGGTCTGGCTTTCACCGAAGTTAATAGACATGCTGTTATATATCATTCCGTTGCCTGCCGACAGCTGATAGCCTGCCGACTGTATTTTCCCGACAGATGCTGAATTGTTTTTAATCGAAACAGCAAGCGAACTGTCGATAAACCTGTTCAGATAACCTGTTATTTCAGACGGCGAACAGTAAACGTAATACCCCGATGTTGACGGCATGGCATTTTCAAACTTGCGGTATGCAATATCGTTTGCAAGCGTTTTGTTAAGCATGTTGTCGTAGAGCATACGCGCTACGGCGGCGTATGAACTGCCTGTAACCATGTAACTGTCGTAAAATGCGGCAAATGTTTCTTCTGCATCAGGGGCAAAACCGTGCTGCACCAAATCGGCCAGCCCGTTCAGGCGGATATTATATACAGGTGTGCGGGTTACATCGTCAGGATTGAAATAAAAGGTCTCGTATCTGCCTTTCAGTTCGTTTTCAAACAGGCGCTGTGCCTGCTGCCTGTCGGTAAGCGAATATACGACAAGCGTGTTTTCTCCGTTGTCGCTTCCTTTTATGTTGAGAATTACTCTTGTTATTTCATTGCCCAGAAATGGATAAAGCTGCGTTGCAAGCAGATTTGTATAATTATGTTCTTCTCTTTCGCGCGGCATTTCGTGTTTACTGTCCATTACAGAAGTTTCAAACATAACTGTTGATGATGGAAGTATTCCCGGAGTTGAAAGTTCTTTCGCCGCAATGTTTTTAAAGCGTGTGAGGATGTTTCTGCTGTCGTCTGTTTCGGTATAGCCGTTCAGTATAATGCTTCCGTCGTCGGTAAAAACAATATCGGCAGCCGCAGCGCCGGCCAGCCTTTCAACCTTTTGGGCAATATGCCTGCCTGCATCGGAATAAAGCGAACCGATAACCGGTTTGATGTTTTTGAATATTACAAAAACCTTATCCGACTTTTTTCCCGATGCAGGGAATACTTTTGCGAATGCTGCTGAGTTTTTAATATCGTCACCTGTTTTTATAACGTCTGCTGCGTTGTTAATAATTCGCCATGACGTACTGCAAAGCGCCAAACCTTCAATAAGCGCCAGATACAGCGTGTCGTTAGAATCGTGAAACCTGTATGGCGCTTTTAAAATATTGCATACACGGCCCTTTACCTCAATTATATTTACAGCTCCGGCTTCACGAAGCATACCTGCGAGATGGCGTTGCCTGAATGATTCCGGCACAGAGACTGACACGAGAGGCGCCAGGCGGTTATCGTTATCTGTATGGAACGATATTGCAACGCTTCGTTCTGTTGCAATGTTTTTAAAGCCGGGTTTATTGAACTGCGCTGATAAAAATTCAAGTTTTTCGACCGCAGGTTTAAACTCTTTAATGTTTTTCAGTTCGCCTGCAAGCCCACGTCCGTCGAGAATTGAGTTAACGAAACTTTTAAGGTCTGCCGTTTCAATAATAAAACCTGCCGACTGACTTATTGCCCTGTATGGATCGGTAATAATACCTGAGCTTGATTTGAAAAGCACATATCCAAGTCCGGCAACCGCCAGCGCAAGTATTATTGACAGAAGTATTGCAAACTTTTTTTTCATTGGTTAATTAAAAACCAGCATAAAAGATACAGGTAAAAATAAAACTGTAAAAAACGTGCAGTTTAAAAGATTTAATTTATTAATATGACAGGGAACATAAAACATCAGTGGTATGTGTTTACCGTACCGCTGATGCCTGTACACATAAAACAGTTATAACTCTCTTATTTTTATATTTCTGAACCATACCGTGTATCCATGGTCCTGCAGCCCGATGAATCCTTCTCTTGATATGCCTTCTGCAAATCCGGGGAATGTTCTGAACTTACTGTTTTGTACAAGGGTATCCCATTCCGGAGTCCAGAGTTCATATTCCAATACTTTTACACCATTCTGTGTATGTGCAACCTTCCCGTTCTGAACCCGGATAACAATGGTATTCCACTGGCCTGCCGGATGAACGGTTGCTGGGTCGGCGGCTATCATATCGTACAGCGATCCGGCCAGGTGGCTTTCAATCTTATTGTCGGTAGCATCTGTGTTATCAAGAATCTGGATTTCGGGAGCGGCATAATAAATTGGCTCTCCCGGAACCTCCCGCACGTTGAAAAAAATACCTGAATTAGCCATTTTATCCGCTTTCCAGTCAATGGAAAGTTCAAAGTTTTCAAACTTTTTTCCATAAACTATATCTCCATTTGCACCCTGCCCCGGTTTTTTCCCTTCACCGGTAAACACCTTCATGGCGTTATCTTCTATTATCCAGTTTGCGGGCATTTCTGTTCCATTGCATTGGCGCCAGCCGGTAAAGTCTTTTCCGTTGAACATAAGTGTCCAACCTTCCTGTTTCTCTTTGCCCGACAGCGTATTCGGCTTTTGAGTGCAACTGTATGCAACGACTAATGCAGCAACTGTACACATTAATATAATGTTCTTTTTCATAATTGTACGTTAATATTAAATTGTTTCCATCATGTTCTTATTGCGCTCCGTCAATATTGCTTCTTCTTCCCGCCGAGCCCATTAACGGTTTGTAATTGACGTTCTCTATCTTCAGAGTTACCGGGTTTGGCCACTGGTTGTCGGTATATAGCCTGTGTCCGTTTACGGCGCTTATAACAAGGCCTATTGGTGTATTGCTTGTATATATTTTTGCATCCATTCCTGCCCGGTATTCAACAAGTTCGCTTGCATATCCGAGTATCGACACTTTGGTTCTTTCAGTGCCTTCGAGGGTTCTGAAAACAAATTCTTTTCTTGAGCCGTATCGCCACTCTGTTCCTGCCGGGATGAGGGCGTACACGGTATTTCCTTCTTTGGCCCTGGTAAACCATATATCTCCTTCCCGTGTTGTTTCCCATGCTCTGGTATTATATATTGCTTCGCCGTTTACCATGTTCCACAGAGCAATTTCACGGAGGAGGGCTTCCTGTTCAATCTGTATTTCACCATTTGGCTTTGGCCCGATATTCAAAAGGAAATTGCCTCCTTTGGCCCTTATCTCAATAAGTGTATTGATTATTTCGAGGCCTGATTTATGCGGGTCGTTGGTTGGTTTGTATTGCCAGTCTGTTCCCATTGTATAGCATGATTCCCATGGCCCCACAACAGGCGCGTTTGGAAGGCGTTGTTCGGGTGTTTGCATTTGTCCGCGTGTTACAACAATATCGGGTTGCAGTTCCCATGCATATTCTTTTATCCCCTGCTCGGGGCCGTCGATAAAGAAGATGTCTATTTTACCGTAATTTGTAAAAAGTTCCTTTAGCTGTGCCTTGTCGTAGGCCATAAGCCCGGGGTTGCTTGCAGGGAAGTGCTGCGGATCCTGCAGTCTGCCAAGCGGTATGTTGTGTTTATAGAAGTAGTGGAAATCTTCGGGCGAATAGTAAAGGCCTATGGCTATTCCCTGTTTGCGGAAGGCGTCAAGTATTTCTTTCATTATGTCTTTGCCATAGGGCGTATTCATAATGCTGAAATCGGTGGTTTTGGTATCCCACATGCAAAAGCCTGAATGGTGTTTGGATGTAAAAACAACGTACTTCATGCCGGCAAGTTTAGCAAGGATAGCCCATTCGTCGGGGTCAAAATTTTTAGGGTTGAATGTTTTTGGCAGGTCGTTGATAAACCTGTCGAGATAATCGTTCGATGCGCCGGCCATTGAATGGCTTATAACGGCTCCTACCTGTGAGTCCATGCTCCAGTGAATAAACATGCCAAATCCCAAATCCATAAACCATTGTTCGCGTTCCGGTTTGTTGGTGTTTTGTTGCCCTTGCAACATGCAGCAAAGGAAAGAAGACAGGGCAATAATTAGCAATACTCGGTTTTTCATTTTGTTGAGTGGTTTTAAATAGGTTAATTACTGTATTTAATAAACTTGTTTCGCGGTGTTTTAAGTACTTTTAATGACTCTTTTTTAATTTTTACAACAATCCTGTTTCCTGTTTTAATCGGTTCGCCATCTATGTGCATTCTTGTTTCAGTGGTTTCTATTGCAATTTCCCTGTCGATTTTAATTTGCCTTACAAATTTAGATTTATTTATTTGTTTTGTAAATAACCTTATAACAAAAAGGGGTGCAAATATTTTCGGAAAGGGTTTAATGAGTACAAGGTTTATAACTCCGTCGTTGGGCCGGGCGTCGGGGGCTATGAATGCATTGTTCCCGAACTGGCGGGTGTTGGCTATTGTTATTACGAAAATATCTTCGGATACAATTTTTTCATCGCCGCACCATATTGTAACGGGAAAGGGCTTTAGCCTGATAAATGTTTTAAGCGTAAGCCAGATGTATGGTAGAATACCTCTGAGTTTTAAGTCGCTGAACGAATGGGCAACAATGCTGTCGAGCCCTATTCCAGCCACATTGAGGCATAAATGCCCGTTCAGCTCTATTACGTCTATCGGCATCACCCCGGCTTTGCGGATGCTCGACATTAACGATATTACGTTGATGTTGAAGCCAAATTCTTTTGCAAACCCGTTTCCCGAGCCTAATGGCAGAACTCCAAAGGTTTTATCGGTATCGACCAGCTGCATTGCTACCGAATGAACTGTGCCGTCGCCGCCGGCGGCAATAAAAACATCGTGGCTGTCAAAATTTTTGTTAATAATTTCTTCCGTGTCTTCTTTCGACAGCGATTTTGCTATCGAAAAGTTCTCTTTAAGGAAATCGAGCCCAAATGAAACGATGTAGTTTACAGGCATAATGCCCGACTTGGGGTTTACTATAAGCAGTGGTTTCTTCTGTGTTCTTTTTTCGGGCTTCATCATGCCCAAATATACACAAGTTTTTATATATTACTACCAGAATTTTAAACATAAGTAGAAATTCGTTCTAATACAGCAATTTACATTTCTGTTTCGTACTATGGGGTACGATTTGGAACGGATTCAAAGAACTGATTTGACCACGTTTGTCCAGTCCATGACTGCATAAAACTACGATGTAAATATACGGCTTATTTTCGATCTAACGCATAGAAATCGAAAAAATATCCCATCTGACTATCAGTGTTTTAATCATCGGTGCAAGGTGCAAGCATCTATGTATAGATGTACTTGCACCTTGCACCGATTTTTGACACGTCCTAAAAAAACTTTACATTTTTTCTTTTTAGTCCTGCTATAACTTGACAAGTTTATTGTAGATACTAGATGAATAGCCGATTCATACGCGTTCAAAACATGGTCAACCGTATGACGGCTGATCCGGAGTTCACGGGATATGCGGCGCTTGCTGTAACCGCAAACCCACTACATGTGAATAATACTTTGTCGTTCTACCATAGTCTTCATTTTTTCCTTTGCTTTTTATCAGGCAAAGGTTGT
>JAITVX010000006.1 GCA_031285575.1 Bacteroidales bacterium | reverse complement strand
GGTGATACGTGCACCGTGAAAGTCAGCGACACTCTTAATGTTCCCGGCATACGCCTGCGCCCTGCCGGCGGCGCCGTTGAAACGAAGCTGCTGGTAACGCCGCGCACCGGCTCGCTCGTGCTGGTCGGCTCGCAGTCGGGCGATTTGCGCGAGTGCAATGTAATAGCCGTGGAAGAACCCGAAAAGATAGAGATAACAGGTGAAAACCTGAGTCTGCTGATAGACATGGCAGCAGGCAGGATAACCGTTAACAACGGCGAGCTGGGCGGCATGGTCAAGATACGGGAGCTGAACGACAATCTGAAATCCATTGCCGATTATGTAAAAGCCATAAACAGCGCACTGCCTTCGGCTTTTAATGCAGTTTTGGCAGGCACTGCAGCTAATGGCGCACTCGGAGCGCAGAGCTACAACAGCGCAATGGCAGGCAAAACAGTTGTAATAAAAGATATGGAAGACAAAAATATTACCCACTGATGCAGAAGGGAACAGGCATATTACTCGATGAACAGACCGGCGATATTGAAATAGCGGTTAAACGTGTTTTAAACGGCAAAATAACCGGCGGCATGGTTATAGGCGACACCACGGCCCAAAACCAGTATGTACTGCTGCAGGCGCACACCGGCGAACTGAAGCACGCACCGGCCACAGGCATCGGAATTAACGGTATGCTGCTCGACAGCGACAGCCTCTACTGGCAGACGCGCATCAGACAGGCTATGGAAAAAGAGGGTTTCCGTATAAAAACACTGCGCTTTACAGGCAGAAACGAAATAAGCATCGATGCGAACTACTAAGACAGAGATGAACCAGACGCTGTTCGACATTGCACTGCAGCATTGCGGCGACCAGGAAGCGGCAACAGCCATCGCACTGCTCAACGGTATAGACGTAACAGACACGCCGGAAACAGGTACAGAGTTACTGCTTCCCGACATTGTTAACCGGCGGGTATTTAAATACTATAATGACAATAAAATAAAACCGGCAACAAAACTACCTGAATAATGGCACTTGCAGATATACAGCAGCGAATAAAGGCGGCATTCATGGCCTCGCCCGTGTTGCAGCAGGCATACGGCTTCGACCCCGGCAAACCGTTCGACGAACAGTTCAGCGAGCTGTCGCTGGAAGCAGGCGACATAAACATCTTTGCCGGTGCGCAGGCCGTTACCGAAGCAATACTGGAAAACGACAGGGCACAGGTACAGAGTATAATAGAAAACAACCGCATCGGCACCGGCCCGTGGTACGTATCACTTGCAAAACAGTTCCAGTGGAGCGACAGCGATACATACTTTCTTGCCGTTGACCCCGAGACGGGTATTGTTCATTATAACAAAACCGTACCGGAAAACCGCATAATAACGCAGGCTGCATACATTGAAAACGAAGGCAGGATTATTCTCAAGGTAGCGTCAGGAGCCAGGGGAAACCTGCACAGGCTCACATACCGGCAGCAGCTGGGGCTTGAAAACTACCTGCTGCAGATGAAAATTGCAGGTATCACGGTTGACGTGGTAAGCATGGAAGCCGACGAACTGGAAGTTGACTGCGACGTTTATTACAGCCCGTCGTATGACGTCAGTCAGCTGCAGAACGCAATAACGGCCGAATTGGACAGATACGGCATGATGCTGAACTATAACGGGGTAATATACAGAACAGACGCAGTATCCACAATAAAGGGCGTGCCGGGAGTTGTGGATGTTGCCGTAAACGGCCTGTACGGACTGCAGGGCGAAAACAGACAGGAAATAACACGCGCATATACAACATTCAGCGGTTATTTCAATATTAAAAAGACAGACGGTTTTCCAAAAATCAACCTTATTGCCGAATGACAGGTATGGACGTACATAAGCTGATACGGCAGCTGCTGCCGGTGTTTTTAAGAAAACCCGTGCGTATTGCCTGGCTCGAAGCGCTGCTGGCGCCCTTTGCCGCCATGTGGGCGGAGTATGCCGGCTGGCGCACAGAGAAATATTACGAGGCTAACGTAACGGCGCAGACCATAAGCATGGAGGCATGGCTCAACAGGCGTTTCGACCCTGTCGAAAAACGCATCAGGATACAACACGGGGAGGATGAAGGCGTATATGTGTCGCTGCGAAGCGAAGGCTATGACGAAGAGTTTTATATCGACGGCGAACAGGGCGCTTTCATTGCACTTGAAGGTGAACAGGAAAATGAAATGCCTTTCGGTTTTACCGTGAAAATACCCAATAGCCTCTCTGTTGTATTGTCTGAAATAGAAGGAGTGGTAAGGAATATAAAAGCGGCAGGCATACCGTTTGAACTGACAGTCGAACCTGAACCCGAAAAGACAGCCATGTTCAGCTCCGGCTATCTTAAAACAGACGATTACCTGTCGCCGCAGTCATTCTTAAAATCATAACATTATTATAAAAAACATCTATCATGAATACGAATTTCAAAACAATAAAAGCCGCCGCATCCACATCTGAAGGCGCAACGACAGGCCTCCAGCTCGAACAGGCATTTAACGGCAACTTCAGCGAAATAAAAGACGCTCTCGACGAACTCGACAGCCGCACTCCCGGCACACCGGATGCGGGCATCGGTATTGTAAAGGTGTGGTCGGCCGATAACAGGGTTGTTAATGTGCGTCTGTCGGGTGTGCCCAGGGAGGCTGTTACGGCTTCGTCGTTCAGCGTGTATAATGCCGTGAGCGGCGAGGACATTGCGGTTGATGCGGTGTCGGGCAGCGGCGTTGATTATGTTTTGACTGTTGCACAGCAGACACGGAACTACGGTATAACATTTATTGACTAAGGATATGAAAAACAGTATAATTATTCCGGTAAGCGGCAGCGGCGGTGATGTGCCGGTTATCCCGGCTCCGGGTGGCAGCTTTTATGCGGCTATTGCATATTTTACGGGTGCAAACGGCGATTATGAAAACTGCGGGTATGCGTATGTGAACAGTCAGCTTGAGTTTAATGCGCAGTTTTGCAATGCGCCCATATGGGCAAACTTTGAGTTGTCGTTAACTGCCGGAAGCAGCGCAAAGGCGAGTATTGCTACGGGCAGGATGTTCGGGTTTTATTTCGGCAGTCAGTTTGACATGACGGGCATAGGGGATTTTTTTCTTACGAGATGCTATTCGTTTAATCAGCCTCTGGCATTGCCTGACGGCATAATGGCAATAGGGGCGGGATTTCTTTTCTGGTGTGTGAGCTTTAACAGTGAGTTAACAATACCGGCCAGTGTAACAAGTATGGGTGCTTACTTTTTACCAAGCTGCTATTCGTTTAACAGGCCGTTGACGTTGCCGCCGGGCATAACGGGGGTGGCTGCAAATTTCATGACCGAATGCAAGTCATTTAACCATGCGTTGACAATACCGGCCGGCGTGCAGAATATTGACGGCTCGTTTATGAGCGGCTGCTTTTCGCTTAACAGGCCGTTGGTGTTGCCAGCAGGTATTACAGGCATAGGGAGCGGCTTTCTTTATGACTGTCATTCGTTTGGTTCATTAGTTGCAAACTGCAATGCGTGGCCTGTGGACAGTAATTCGCTTGCAACGACGGAGGTGAATGCAGCAATGTATTTTAACGGTATCAGAGTTACTGGCGATTATGCTGCACAGTGGAAGGCTAACTTGCCGGACAGAGCGGTAACTCCGTACAGGAAATTAATAATTGGATAATTATGTATAAGTGTAAATATTTTGAGCCGCACGAACTGGTCGATTCAACGGTTTATAATTCATATTCAGACAAAAATATGATATACAACCTGTTTGATGAAAACGCTTTGCGGATACTCGATATGATACGCGAATGGTCAGGCGTCGGCCTTACGGTTAACAACTGGCACTGGGGCGGCCGCAGATTGAAATCAGGTTTTTGAATATTTCTTACCGGACAGACGGAAGCCTGTCCAGCAGTCCGGAGGCAAGCCTGAAGGATGCTTTCCGTCTGGGAAGTGCAGGAGGAATACCGTTGCCTGAAGATTTGGACATACTGGAAATGTACGAAGTCATGAAGATGCCCGTCATACGGCTGAAACATGTGGAAAAATAGCGGCAGGGGATACAGATACTCTGCTGCCGTTTTCGCGGAGTATCCCTGTGTGCAGCGGGGATGTTTTTTTTTCGGATAAAATTATTTTCAGGGTGCAAAAAAAACCTACTTTTGTACCCGAAAGAGTTATTTGAAAGAGCAGAATGATGTATTGCAAAGTAAATAGCACGTGGCCAAATCGTTACCCTTTGGGATATTGGGATGCTTCATGGTATTGATATACAGGTGGTTACTAAAAAATCAACAAGCCTCGATGTAAGCAATAACACCGCACTAAAATACTTGCATTGCTACGGTAATAATTTAACAGCTCTCGACGTGACTAATAACACTGCGTTGATACAATTGGGCTGCGAAAGAAATAAGTTAACGGTCCTCGACGCAACCAATAACACCGCGCTGAGATATCTGAATTTCCATATTAATAGTTTCGACATCACAGAGCTAAACGCGCTGTTCAATACGCTGCACAGCAACCATGTAAGCAAGAAAACAATATATATACATGATAACCCAAGCACTAATGGCTGCGACAAGACCATTGCCACCGCCAAGGGCTGGACTTTCGTTAATTAACCAACAGGCAGCAGGCCTAAAGAGCCCCCCGCCGGGATTTTTTGTTGACGGATATTGAAGTCCTGTTTACCGGTGCGCTTCGAGCCAGTTTTGTCCGCTGCCCCAGTCGGCTTCGAGCGGAACGCTCAGCCGGGCGGCGCCGGCCATTTCGTGCAGCACCATATCTTTCAGGGCGTCAAATTCTGCCGGGTCTGCTTCAAATATCAGTTCGTCGTGCACCTGGAGAATCATTTTCGACATGAAGTTTTCGCTTCGCAGCCGCCTGTCGATATTTATCATGGCTATTTTTATGAGGTCGGCGGCGCTGCCCTGTATGGGGGCATTTATGGCGTTGCGTTCGGCGTTGCCGCGTATTGCCTGGTTGCGCGAATGTATGTCGGGCAAATACCTTTTGCGGCCAAACATTGTTGTTACGTAGCCTGCATCGCGCGCCTTGAGTATGCATTCGTCCATGTACAGCCTTACGCCGGGGTATATAGCAAAGTAGCCGTCTATAAGCTCTTTGGCCTCTCTGCGGCTTATTGCAAGGCGTTCGGAAAGGCCGAATGACGATATGCCGTAAATTATCCCGAAGTTGGCGGTTTTGGCGCGGCTTCTCATGTCGCGGGTTACTTCTGCGGGGGGCACGTTGAATATTTTTGCCGCCGTTGCCGCATGAATGTCGCTGCCCGACATGAAATCGGCAATCATCGCCTTGTCTGCGCTGAGGTGTGCCATGAGCCTCAGTTCTATCTGCGAATAGTCGGCCGAAAACAGTATGCGCCCCGCTTCGGGAACAAAGGCTTTCCGTATTTCCCTGCCGCGTGCGTCGCGCACCGGTATGTTCTGCAGGTTGGGGTTGTTGGAGCTGAGCCTGCCGGTCGATGCCACCGCCTGGTTAAACGACGTGTGTAGCCGCCCGGTACGCTTGCTTACAAGAAGCGGCAGCGCTTCAACGTATGTTGAGAGGAGCTTGCGCAGACCGCGGTATTCGAGCGTTTTGTTAACAACGGGGTGACGGCCGGCCAGCTTCTGAAGCGTCTCTTCGTTTGTGGCAAACTGCTTGGTTTTTGTCATCCTGGCTTTATCGTCGAGTTTCAGCCTTACGAACAGAACGTCGCCAAGCTGCTTAGGCGACGATATGTTGAACTCCACACCGGCAAGCTCATATATTTCCTTTTCGAGCAGCAGTATGTCTTCCCGCAGCACTGACGCCGTTGCGCTAAGGGCGTCAACGTCGAGCTTCACGCCGCTCTGTTCCATGCGCGCAAGAACGCCTGCAAGAGGCATCTCTATATCCGTTGCAAGTTTTTCGAGCCCATGCTCCGCCAGCATCGGAGCAAATACTTCTTTCAGTTGCCACGTTATGTCGGCGTCTTCGGCGGCATACTCAACAAGCCTGCTGCCGGCAACGCTGCGCATGTTTTTCTGCGCCGCGCCCTTTTCGCCAATAAGCGTTTCGATGGGTATGGGCGAATAGGTCAGGTATTTTTCCGAAAGTGCATTCATGTTGTGCCGCTGGTCGGGCTCAAGAAGGTAGTGGGCAAGCATTGTGTCGAACAGCGCTCCCTTCACTTCAATGCCGTAGCCGGCCAGTACCTGCAGGTCGAACTTAATGTTTTGCCCCACCTTTGTTATGTGCGGGTTTTCAAACACAGTCCTCAGCAGGTTGAGGATTTTCACCGTTTCGCCTTCCTGTTCCGGAAAGCGGATAACGGTTCCCGTGCCTTTTTCCCACGAAAAGGATATGGCTGCAAGCTCGGTTTCGAGGGCGTTGATGCCGGTAGTCTCGGTGTCGAAACATATTTCCGCCTGCTGCAGTGCCAAAGCCACGAAGCTGGTTATTTCCTCTTCCGAAGAAAGCATTTTGTATGTGTGCGGAACGGTGTTTACCGTATCGAACAGCGGCTCGGGCGCCGGTGCTGCATCAAACAGCGAGCCCTGCTGCGCTTCGGCGCCGGTAAACAGGTTTGGCGCTTCGGCTTTCACGGCCGGCATGGTGGCAGGCTGCTGCAGTTTTGCAGCAAACGACCTGAACTCGAGTTCGTCGAACAGCGCTTTCAGCTTTGCCCTGTCGGGCTCGGCAAGCCGCAGAGCAGGCTCGTTGAGCTCGACAGGTACATTCGTTTCGATGGTAACAAGTGTTTTCGACAGCTCTATCATAGCCTTGCTGTTTTCGACCGATTCGCGCATTTTCCCTTTCAGCCCTGACGTATTGCGCAGAAGCTCCTCTATGCTGCCATACTCGGCAACAAGTTTCATTGCCGTTTTGGGGCCAATACCTGGCGCTCCGGGCACGTTGTCGGCGCTGTCGCCCATCAGGGCAAGTATGTCGATAACCTGTCGCGGATTTTCGATACCGAACTCCCTGTTCACATCGGCAACACCCCAGCACACCGATTCGCTGCCGCTGCGTCCGGGCTTGTACATAAAAACAGTGTCTGACACAAGCTGCGCATAATCCTTGTCGGGCGTCATCATATATGTAACAAACCCCTGCGTTTCGGCCTTTTTGGCCAGTGTGCCTATAACATCGTCGGCCTCATACCCGGCATACTGTATTGCAGGTATTGCATATCCCTCAAGAAGGCGCTTGATGTAGGGCGTTGACCTTATTA
The DNA here is from genome assembly GCA_031285575.1 of Bacteroidales bacterium. GTDB lineage: Bacteria > Bacteroidota > Bacteroidia > Bacteroidales > VadinHA17 > LD21. The sequence continues at coordinate 5,995 of JAITVX010000006.1, read as the reverse complement.
TGTCTTCCGGCGTTTCGTCGCGGTGCGCCTTGTAGTCCTTATACAGTTCGTGTCTAAAGGTAGGCGTCGGCGTGTCGAACACAACGGCAATATGCGTGGGCTTCTGCTTCTGAAGAACCTCTTCGAGGGTAAGCAGGAAACCGAATATGGCCGATGTGTTGAATCCTTTAGAGGTAATCCTCGGATTTTTTATGAAAGCATAGTACGACCTGAATATTAAAGCATAGGCGTCGATAAGAAACAGTTTTTTCTGCCGGTTTTCCGTCATGATATTTATATTTTACCGTTAATAAAAACTGCCGTACAACCTCTGCCGGCAGTCTGCAAATGTATGAAACATATCAGGACTTATCGGGAAAATGGAAATTAAATATCCGTTATCAGGCTCCGTATGCGTTCTATCTGCTGCTGTTTGTTTACCTCGCGCAGGTGGCGGGCGGTGGCGGTAAAGTACTGGTGGCCGGTTATGAACCTTACCTGCATGCGGTTCCAGTCGTTCAGCGAGCCGGCTTTGCCAAGGGCTTTCAGTTCTTCGTAGAGGGTGTTCGACACGGGGATGAAGTCGCTGCGGCCAAGGTAGTCGAGGTCGGAGTCGCAGATTATGCGTTCGAGGAGGTTGGCGGGGTGCGGCGGGAGCTGTGTGGCCATTATTATGCTGCATATACGGTCGGTCTGTGCGGCGGTGTAGCCGTATGAGGGCAGCACCTGGCGGGCAATCTGTGTGCTGTGGTACTCGTGGTTGTCGTACGATACGGTGTGGCCTGCGTCGTGGAACAGTGCGGCGGTTTTGAGCAGCAGCAGCTCTTCGTCGGTGCATCCTTCGCTCCAGCCTATAAGTTCGGTTTCGGTAACTACATCAACGGTGTGCTTCACGTTGTGGTACTGGAGGCCGGCCGGCAGTTCGCGTTCAAGCCTGTCGAGCATCATTTCCTGCATGTCGGTAAACCTGATGAGTGCAAGCTTTGTGCCGAATGCGCCGCTGGCGGCCGTTCCATGTTCATCTGACGAGTATTCGGGTCTTAGCCGCCTTACGCGAAACAGCTGCAGGCTGTCACTGTATTTTACGGGTAGCCTGCCGAAGTATTCGCAGTCGAACAGTTCCCCTGCCAGTTCGCATGTTGCCGCCGAAACGAGTATCTCTCCGCCGCCGGCAACTGCTGCCATGCGGCTTACGGTGTTAACGGTGTCGCCCCGCAGGTCGTAGCTGAGCTTCCTTTTGCCCAACACTGCTGCCGTAACCGTTCCGGTGTATATTCCTGTTCGCAGTTCCCATATCCTGCCGCTACTGCGTTTTTCTGCCTCATACCTGTCGAGGAAGCTGCACATTTCGATGGCGGCCATTACTGCTTCAACCGGGCTTGCCATGTTTTTGTCGGGTATTCCTCCGGCACACAGGTAGTTGTCGCCCAGTGTTTTTATCTTTTCCATGCCGCGGCGGGACGTTATTGCGTCAAATTGGCACATTATTTCATCCAGCTCGTCCATCAGTGCCGACGTGTCCATGCCTTCAACATGCCGCGAGAAGCCGCCTATGCCTGCAAACATTACCGTTGCCATGTCGAACCTTGATGTGCTGCCTTTTTTGCCGCCCTGTTTACCGGATTTTACGCTGCCGGCGATTCCGGTGTTTAGCGATTTAAGTTTTTCATTGTCGGCCAAAAGGTCTGTGTTCTGTTTTTCGAGTTTTTTTACCAGCTCTTCAAGTTCGCGGTTATGCTTTGCAAGGCGGGCTATTCGTTTTAAAAGTTCGTCGGAGCTTATTTTTGTCATTTTTCCGGTAATTATCCGGTAAATGTAATACATTTGAATAAAAAAATGCTTGTAAAAACCAGATGTATCGCCCTTAACCCGGTAAAGTATTCCGATTCGGGTATCATAGCACGCCTCTATTCGAGAGAATACGGCCGTCTTGCGCTTATGGTAAAAGGCTCGGGACGCAGAAAGGGACGGCACGGCATAATGTTTCAGCCGCTGTTTGTACTCGACCTCGAGATATACCACAGGCAGTCGCGTGAACTGCAGACACTGAAGGAACCGACCGTTTCCTTTGCCCCACACAACATATACGCCGACGTGAGGAAAAGTTGTGTAGCCATGTTTCTCGGTGAAGTTCTTGTCTCTGTTCTCAGGGAAGAAAGCCCCAGCGAAGCGCTGTTCGACTTCATTGAAGATTCGGTTAAGTATTACGACAGTGCAGACGAAGGATTTGCCAACTTCCACCTTGCCTTTTTGGCGGCGCTAAGCAGCTATCTCGGCTTCGAGCCTGGCCGGAATACCGCAGGCAGTAATGCCTTTTTCGACATGCAGAACGGATGCTTCTCAGCACTGCCGCCAGTGCACGGATACTACTCGGATGCTGAAAACTCGTCGATACTTGCGCAGATATTCGACTCTTCATTCGACGGTGTAAAACACATTGCCATGACAGGCAGCCGCAGAAGCTCCGTGCTTGAAGATATTATTGGCTACTACAACCTCCACCTTCCCGGCCTGATGCACATCAAATCGCTCGACACCATGAGGGATATTTTCGGGTAGAATGACGCACTGCCTCCGGTTAATTACCCCATGACAGCGCAGTCGCAACGTTATCCGAGTTTTGATATAACCTCAAGCCTGTCCATGTCGATAATTTCAATTATCTTCCCCGATGTTTTTATTATTCCGCCGTGCTTTAACTCAGACAGTGTCCTTATTACGTTGGCAGAGCTCATGCCTATATAGTCGGCAAATTCCTGTCGCGAAATGTGCAGCATGAATGATTTCGATTTATATACGTCTTTCGAGAAACATAAAATTGCATAGGCTATCCTGCCGCTGAGGTTTTTTTGCCTTATATCAAGATTCTGCCTTATTATCTTATCGTTAATTTTCGATATACGGGCAAGCAACTCGGCGGCAAACTTGCCGTTGCCATGCATAAACTGTATAATTATATCGAGGTTTATAGCGCATACTGTCGAATCTTCGAGTGCCAGCATGGAGTATGGATATTCTGTTTCCGAAAAGGCACTCATGCTGGCAATAAACTTAAACGATTTGGTAACAGTTATAATCTGCTCTCCAGCTACTGTCTTGCGGTAAAGCTTTACGATGCCCTTTTTCAGATATTTGAAATCGGTAATCCTGTCTCCTTCTCTGTTTATAACTTCACCTTTTTTAATCAGCAGTTCTTTTTTATGCCTGGCTATATAGTCTAATGTTTTGGAATCGAAGCATGATTCCAGAATATTGCGGAAGTCGCACCGTTCACAATTGCAGTATGTATTTTCTTCAATCATCTCTAATGTTTTCACAAATTTATAAAAATTTCATAAATGCAGGTTTTGTTTTTTCGTTTTATCACGAAATTAAGGCTAAATTTGTGCACTGAAACTAAGATCCAAATAGATGATATACAAAACGGATTACCATATTCACACTTTTTACAGCGATGGCAAATCGGCTCCTGAAGACTATATTGTCACGGCCGTTGCGGCAGGACTGAAAGAGATTGGCTTTTCCGATCATCTTACTCTGTTTCGCGCCAGGGAGCCGTGGACAATGGATGTTTCCGAACTCGGAAAATACCTCGGCCACTTAAAGAGCCTGCGCAATAGCTGCAATGAAATAAAGATTAAGACAGGTTTGGAAGTTGACTTTTTTCCTGGAAAGGAAAAGGAACTCGGCGAATTCCTTTCTCCGCTAAAGGTTGATTATCTTATCGGTTCTGTCCACTATATGGGAGACAGTACGGTAGATTTGGGCCCGGAATTTTATGAAGGGAAAGATTATAATAAAATTTTTGAAGCATATTTCGACATTGTTATTGAAGCAGTTTCTTCTGAACTGTTCGACATAATAGGCCATTGCGATCTTATACGGCTGTTTGGGTATGAAACAGATATAAACCCCGAACCGCTATACAGGAAACTTGCTTCGTCAATGAGGCAGCACAATGTTGCATTTGAAATAAATACCAACGGACGCAACCGCCCTTTGGGGGATTTTTTTCCCGACAAGAAACTGCTGCACGTGTTCTGCGACGAAAACGTGCCCGTGTGCGTAAACTCCGACGCTCATATTAACAGCCGCACTGCCCAGTATTTCGACGAAGCATATGACTTGCTGCGCGACACGGGATTTACCGAAATGGCTGTTTTTGAAAACCGCAGACGAACAATGGTTCCTTTCCGGTCAGAAGCCTAACATGTGTTCAAGGAATATCTTTACGCCTATTGCCACAAGTATAAAACCGCCTATCGCCTCAACCCTGCTGCCCGACTTTATGCCGGCCGACTTTCCTACCCCGATGGCAATCATTGATGCTAAAAACGTTACAGCCCCTATAATTATTCCCGAACTCCATATCCTGACGCTCAGAAACGCCAGGCTTATGCCCACTGCAAAAGCATCGATACTTGTTCCAAGAGCCATCGCTATAAGAGTAATACCGTTTGAAAAATCTTTCTTTTCGTCTTTTTCCTTCCTGCTGAAGCCCTCTCTTATCATCCTTACACCCAGAAAGCCCAGCAATACCAATGCAATCCAGTGATCGGCAGCCTTAACCCATTCCGATATTACCGAACCGAGAAAATACCCGGTCACCGTAAGCCCCCCCTGGAAAAAAGCCATTATAAACGCTACGCCCGCAGCCTGCAGGAAAAGTATCCTGTTTTTAACAATACCTAACGACAGAGACACGGCAAACGTATCAAACGACAAGCCAAGCGCTATTGCAAAAATTGTTATATAATCCATATATACCTAACGTAAAAAAGACAAATGTAACAATCATTATGAAAATATTGTCTGGCTTGTTACCGCTTTTGGCTGCAAATACATAATTTTACTGCAAAAATTACCGTAATAATAAAATGAGAGCCGTAGTACAAAGAGTTTCCAAAGCGTCTGTTTCAATAGACAACCGGCTGTTTTCCTCAATCGGCAGCGGGTTGCTTGTGCTTGCAGGAATTGAAGATGCCGACAATGAACACGATGTTGAATGGCTGAGCGCCAAAATTACGCAGCTCAGGATTTTCGACGATAACAGCGGAGTTATGAACCTGTCGGCACTCGACACTAACAGCGAAATAATGGTTGTAAGCCAGTTTACACTTCATGCAAAAACGAAAAAGGGCTCCCGCCCATCATATATCAGAGCTGCACGGCCTGAAAAAGCGTTGCCGCTCTATAACCTGTTTGTGGAAAGACTGTCGGAACTCAGCAAAAAACCTGTTGCAACAGGCCGGTTTGGCGCCATGATGAAAATTGAACTCACAAACGATGGGCCCGTTACCTTAATAATTGACACAAAAGAAAAGGAGTAACGCTTCTAAACAGATGGATGGATACAATTAAGACATAAAAATATATATCATCCGGTTCAATAATCAATTATATGATGTACATTTGCATCGTATGGTAATAAAACAAATAAAAATATGAAGACACAATTTTCTTATTTAAGACTTGTATTGATTGCATGTGTGCTGATATTTGTACTCGATTCGTGCCACAGTTCGTACCACGCATCGAAAAGGCGCCGCAGTAAAGGGGCGTGCGACTGTCCGCAGTTTGGCTATAACATGCAGCAGCGCCAGCAACCAGACGACGCATATCCGGCGTATTTATAATGGTGCGGGGCGGCTAAATATCGGTTGCTTTCCTTATTGCTTCCCGCCTGAAAACAATGGCGGTGCGTGATGGCAGGTAGAGATAGAGGTGAACCTGGGTGTCGATAATATTTCTTTCGGCCTTTTTCATTGAACGGTATTCAATACGTCTGTCTATCCTGTTAGATCCGCCAAAGGTGGCATCGTCGGTATCCATGACAACCCTGAACCTGCCCGCAACAGGGATACCGTAACCGGTATATGAATTTACGGGATGGAAATTGAAAACAAGTAAAAATGAACCGCGGGTAAATGCAACGACCTTGTCGGTGTTGTTTTCATAAATCCTTGCGGTTTCTGCGCTATTAAGTATCCTGAAATCATTCTGAAGACCTGTCATC